>JAFCZY010000078.1 GCA_019314105.1 Deltaproteobacteria bacterium | reverse complement strand
CTGAAGAGAATTCCATTCCAAGAGCCTGCTCCACCTTTGATGCCAAGATTTTTTTCCTGGTATTGGTTGCCAGCATCATACCATACCCGAATTCTGCTGCATCTTCAAATAAAGAGCTTGCGTATGCCGGGCCTTCACCCTCTGCATTGGTACAATAGGGTGTTGCCGGAGCTGATCCTCCCCAGATAGAAGAACACCCAGTAGCATTGGCAATGGTCATTCTTTCACCAAAAAGCTGGGTCAACAATTTAACATAGGGTGTTTCTCCACAACCAGCACAAGCACCAGAGAACTCAAGAAGGGGTTGATAAAGCTGGCTTCCCTTAACGGTTTCTCTTTTAAGAACATTGATTTTAAACGGAATGGTTTTGGAAAATTTATAATTTTGCTCCTGACCCTCAAGCTGGCCGGAAAGGGGTTTCATCTCAAGGGCAACGGTTTTAGCAGGACAAATATCTGCGCAGTTTCCACACCCCAGGCAATCAAATGGATTCACCTGGATTCTGAATTGATAGTCTTCCATGCCCTTGCCTTTACCCTCAATAGTAACAAAATTTTCAGGCGCGTTGGTAAGTTCCTCTTTTGTGACAACAACCGGAATAATTGCCGCATGGGGACAGACAAAGGCACACTGGTTGCACCCTATACAATTTTCAGGAATCCATTCAGGTACATTAATCGCCACTCCTCTTTTTTCATACTGAGCTGTTCCCTGCTCAAAAACACCATCTGGTGTAAATGCACTGACCGGAAGATCATCTCCCCCCTGGGTATTGATTTTTCGCATGACATTATCCACAAACGGGGTCGTCTTTTCAACAATCTTGTCTTCTCTTTTACCATCTTTCCAGGATTCTGGAATTTTGATTTCAACCAGGTTATCAAGTGTTTTATCAACTGCTTCAATATTCATTGAAACAATTTTTTCACCTTTTTTACCAAACTTGGCCTTGATATTTTCCTTTAAAAGACCGATGGCTTTGTCAACTGGAAGGACATTGGCAAGTTTAAAAAAACAAGTCTGCATAATCATGTTGATCCTGCCGCCTAGGCCCACTTCACCAGCAATTTTAACTGCATCAATATTAAAAAACTTGATCTTTTTATCATAAATCGTTTTTCTAACATCACCGGGAATATATTTTTCCATATTTTTAACAGACCACGGTGAATTCAAAAGAAAGGTTCCGCCTTCTTTTAATCCTTTAAGAACATCATAAATCTCTACATAATTGGATTTATGGCAGGCTACAAAATCAGGAGTATCAATCAGATAAGTTGACTTGATCGGTACATCCCCAAATCTCAAATGGGAGACGGTCAATCCGCCTGATTTTTTTGAATCATAAGCAAAATATCCTTGCGCATATTTATCTGTGTTATCACCAATAATGGCAATAGCACTCTGGTTTGCGCCAACCGTTCCATCAGCCCCCAGTCCCCAGAATTTAGCAGCAATCGTTCCTTCTGGGGCTGGGTTGAAACCGGTTTTCACATCCAGGGATGTATGGGTTACATCGTCAACAATCCCTACAGTAAAATGATTTTTCGGCTGGATGGATTTCATGTTGTCAAAAACAGCCTTAATCATATTCGGGTTAAATTCCTTGGAAGACAGGCCATATCTACCGCCAATAATTTTCGGGCTTTCACCGTATTCCATGAATGCCGTACACACATCTGTGTATAGCGGATCACCCAGTGCACCCGGCTCTTTTGTCCGGTCAAGAACAGTAAGTGTTTCAACGGTTGACGGAATAGCCCTTAAAAAGCTTTGGGCATCAAACGGTCTGTAAAGACGAACTTTTACAAGTCCAAGTCTCTCACCCCGGGTATTGAGTTTGTTTATGGATTCTTCAATGGCTTCACAGCCGGACCCCATGGCAACAATCACCCTGTCCGCTTCAGGATCTCCCACATAATCAAACAAATTGTATTCCCGTCCGGTCAGATCACTGACCTTTTTCATATAATCGTTCACAATGGCCGGAAGTTTTAAATAGTATGAGTTGGCAGCTTCTTTGCCCTGGAAAAAAATATCCGGATTCTGGGCTGTTCCCCTGGTATCCGGATGCTCCGGGTTTATGGCACGGCTCTTAAATGCTTTATAGGCATCATAATTAAACAAGGATGCCATATCTTCATATTCAATCATTTCTATTTTCTGGATTTCGTGGGAAGTTCTAAACCCATCATAAAAATGCAGAAATGGCACCCGGGCTTCCATAGTTGCAAGATGAGCAACCAGCGCCATATCCTGAGCTTCCTGGACTGAATTGGACGACAATATAGCAAACCCTGTCTGACGAGCAGACATGACATCCTGGTGATCTCCAAAAATGGAAAGTGCGTGACCGGATAAAGAGCGAGCGGTTACATGAAAAACACAGGGAAGAAGTTCACCCGCAATTTTATACATATTGGGTATCTTTAATAAAAGTCCCTGGGATGCGGTAAACGTTGTTGTAAGCGCTCCAGCAGCAAGAGAACCATGAACAGCGCCTGCAGCGCCTGCTTCAGACTGCATCTGTTTAATATTTAACACCTGACCAAATATATTTTTTCTGCCTTTTGATGCCCATGTGTCTGCGATTTCACCCAGGGGGCTTGAAGGTGTAATCGGATATATGGCAGCAACTTCACTCATGGCATAGGCCACATGAGTTGCGGCTGCATTTCCGTCAATCGTCTGCATTCTCTTTTTCATAGTTTTTACCTCATTTATAATCATGAAAATTATTAAAATTCCAATTAAACCTTTAACCCATACAACAACTGGCTGAATAAGTAAATAATTAAAGAAACTCGATAAGTTAAGAAATCATACACAATGTGTTAATGTCCAAATAATTAAAAGAAGAGTTCTGTTGTTTTTTATTAAACTGTGATAGAAAGATCCGGTACAGATAATATATTATTTTTAATAAAAATAACTATTTATAACAAGGATAAAGATATGGGGTTAATTTCTTCAACACATTCTATCAGCCGGTATCATGTTGATGGGAAAATTGAGGGCTCAATTACAGAAAAAGTACGAAACGGTCTAATAAAACATTCAATCCCTAAAATAGAGAGTGAATATGATGAAATTTTAGCTGGATGGGCACCGGTTGAAAGTCCTTATAATCCGGATTTTAATAAATTTTCCTTTCTGTTTGGAACTTACTTTCTATTTTCTTTGAGAATTGATAAAAAAACAATTCCGGCCAAGCTGATTCAAAAATATATGGTCATTGAAATTGAAAAAAAGAAAAAAGAATCAGGAAGAGACTTTCTTTCTAAAAACGAAAAATCTGAAATAAAGGAAACGGTCACGGATATATTAATACATAAAATTCCGGCTATCCCCAACGTATATGATGTCCTATGGAATTATGAAGAAAAAAATCTCTATTTATATACCACGCAGAAAGCGGCTAATGAATTTTTTGAAACCATTTTTTTAAAATCTTTTAATTTAAAACCCATAAGACTGTTTCCCTATACAATTGTTGAAACTAAATCAAAATTTTCAAACCCGCAAAAAGACAGGGTACTGACACTTGCCCCTTTAAAATATTCGAGGTGATCTTATGCTTGATATTGCAACTGCTTATAATAAATATAAATTTCTTGGAAATGATTTTTTAACCTGGATCTGGTTCTTAATTGAAACCGATCAGACTATATCATCCCTTTTAAACACAAAAGATGCTGTCACGCTTGAAGTGGGTAATTCAATTGTCCTTGAAAATAAATTAGGGGATAAATCAAAAGAAAAAATTACCATAAAGGGGGACCAAGCGGGTCTTGAAGAAGGAACCACTGCGCTGAAAAAAGGGGCGTGGGTTACCCAGATTAATCTGATCTGTAAAATCAATGAAGATGAGTATAAATTTACGATAAAAGGAGAAAGTTTTAATATTACCAGTCTAAAAACCCCAAAGATAGAACTGTCTAAAAAAAAAGATGAAATTGAAGGTCTGGTATTGGAAAAAGCTTTTTCTTGTTTTAAAATTTTTGAAGTTATTGACACTCTATTTTTAAAATATCTTGAAAAAAGAACAGTAGATGATTGGAATAATAAAGGATTACAAGATGTTAAAAACTGGATTGAATCATTTTAATAAATTGTTTAAAACCAGGCAGTTTTGAACACCTTAAAATTAAGCGCTAAAACGTGTGGGGTTTTATTGAGAAACAAACATAATTATAAATAGTTGTTTTATGATTATCTATAATTATTTTAAATAGTTGAATAGTTTTAAACATTTAAACACTCTTTATTATTATTATAGTTATTTACTAAATATGTAATAAACAAAATCATCCCTATTTAATAATTGATAAATCAAATAATTTAATATAAATATTAAAGGATATATAATTTTAAAAAAGGAAAATTAAATGAAATTTTCGTTTGACAAAAAAAATATTCTGGACGTTCTTTCAAAAATTCAGGGATTGACCGGAAGAAAAACCAATTTGACCATTACATCTGATATTCTTATCAAAGCAATGGGATCCGAGATCACTATCACAGCCAATGATCTGGAAACTGTTTTTCTTGGGACCTATGAGGCCCAAGTGGAAACAGAGGGTGTTTTATCTATTAATTCAAAAAAATTTTTTGAAATTATCAGAGAATACCCGGAAAATAAAATTCTAATTAATGAAATAGAAAACAGGTGGGTTGAAATTGGAAAGGGAGACAGTGTTTTTCATATTGTATCTTCTGATTATGAAAACTTTCCTGAAACCCCGGTCATAGAAAATATAGAATTTGTTGAAATTAATTCCACAGATTTAAAAAAGATGGTTGATGTAGCTTCTATTGTGAATTATTCAGGTGAAGAAAAACGGATTTATGTTATCGGATCACTGATCGAAAAAATATCAACAGATGATGGCGAAAGATTAAGAATCGTATCAACGGATTCAAGACGGCTTCATTGTTATGATACAGAGTTTAAAGGAGAATTTTCAAAATAAAAATGAATCCATCATGATCAAACTTCTTGAAGGAGAGTACCCTGATTATAAACCTGTGATAAATCACGAAAATATGATTCCCATTGAAATGGACAAAGTTATGTTTTCAACCCTTATGAAGCGGGTATCTATTTTAACTTCTGATGATTATAAAAGTGTGATTTTAAATTTCAAAGACAATGAGCTTTTGGTTACCATTACCAATCCTGAAATAGGTGAATCAAAAGAGCAGATGATGATCTCATTTTCTGATGAAGAGATTAAAAGTGCCTTTAATCCGAGATATTTTATAGATGCCTTAAGTGTTTTTGAAGACAGTATTGTTGTTCTAAATGTTAAAGACAATAAAAGTCCTTGTATTATCAGGGGTCTTAATGATGATAAACTTATTTGTGTCATAATGGCGATGCATATATCATAATATAGAGGTTACACGTGAATGAGAATAAAGAAAGCAATAAATATGGTGCGAATAGTATAAAAGTACTTGAAGGTCTTGAAGCCGTACGGAAAAGACCTTCTATGTATATAGGAAATGTTGATCTTCAAGGCCTTCACCATCTGGTTTATGAAGTGGTGGATAATAGTATTGATGAGGCCATGGCAGGATATTGCGATAGAATTATTGTGATCATTCATCCGGATATGCGGGTGAGTGTGGAAGATAATGGCCGCGGGATTCCTGTTGAAATGCATGAAACAGAACACATACCTGCATGTGAAGTGGTTATGACCAAACTCCATGCCGGGGGTAAGTTTGACAAAGATTCTTATAAAGTATCCGGCGGATTGCATGGAGTGGGAATTTCCGTTGTGAATGCACTCTCCGAGAAACTTGAAATGGAAGTCTATAAAAACGGTAAGATTTATTCTCAGTCTTATTCCAAAGGAAAGGTGCTGACTGAATTAATCATTAAAGGGGATACGGATAAACAAGGAACAAAGATTACATTTAGTCCTGATTTCGACATCATGAACGAGAATGAATTTATTTTTGAGACCCTTACCCGGAGAATGAGAGAACTGGCTTTTTTAAACAAAGGTGTCAGAATTATTATTGAAGATGAACAGTCTGCTGAAAAAGAAGACTTTCACTATGAAGGCGGCATTATTTCTTTTGTTGAATATTTAAACCGCTCCTGTACTGTTTTACATGATCCTATTCATATTGAAGGAACTAAAAATGATGTACAGGTTGAAGTGGCTATTCAATATAATGATACCTTTAAAGAAAAACTTTATTCATTTGCCAACAATATTAAAACCATTGAAGGGGGGTTTCATGTATCGGGCTTTAAAGGGGCATTGACCCGTACAGTAAATTCTTACATTTCTTCGGGATCGAATAATCTACCCAAAAATATGCAGAATATTAAAGTCAGTGGCGATGATATGAGAGAAGGGCTTTCTGTTATTATTTCGGTAAAACTGATGGAACCTCAGTTTGAAGGTCAGACAAAAACAAAATTGGGGAATAATGAAGTTAAAGGGATTGTTGAATCCCTTCTTAATAAAGAATTAGGTCATTATCTTGAAGAGAATCCAACGGTTGCAAGAAAAATTATTGCCAAGTCGGTTGATGCGGCAAGAGCCAGAGATGCCGCCAAAAGAGCCAGGGAGCTTGCCAGAAAAAAAGGGACCCTGATGGATTCATCCTTACCGGGAAAATTGGCTGAATGCCAGTTTGCAGATCCTGCTGAAAGAGAATTGTTTCTTGTGGAGGGTGATTCTGCAGGCGGCAGTGCTAAACAAGGACGGGACAGGCGCTTCCAGGCCATACTTCCCCTTAAGGGAAAAATTTTGAATGTAGAAAAAGCCAGATTTGATAAAATTTTGCGGAGTGATGAAATTAAAAATATGATTACGGTTCTTGGAACCGGTGTTGGCAGTGAAGAATATGATATTGAAAAAATCAGGTATCATAAAGTTGTGATCATGACAGATGCGGATGTTGACGGATCGCATATCAGAACGCTGTTGTTAACCTTTTTTTATAGACAGATGCCGGATCTGGTTTCAAAAGGATATCTATATATTGCCCAGCCACCTCTTTTCAGGGTGGGTTCAAGAAAAAGCGGGGTATATCTGAAAAATGAAGAAGAATATTCCAATTATCTGGTAAAGAGAGTTACCGGGCAGAAAGATATTTTTTTAAATGGGAAGAAAGAACCGCTTTCTGAAGACGAATTCTATTCTTTTTTAATTGATTTGTCTGATTATTATACGGCAGTGAATCTGTTAAATAAAAGAGATATGGATACAAATCTTTTACTTACCCTGATTAAAAACGGAGTGAAGGATAAATTTTTTCTTGAGGAAAAACAAAACTTTATTTCCCTTTCAGAAGACCTTGGAAATAATGGATATATTCTTGGTGAAATAGAGTATGATCCGGACAGAAATGTTTTTGAAATGGATATATATAATAAAGAAGAGAAGCAGATCCTTTTGAGGGTTGGCAGAGAAATTCTGTCCTTGGGTGATTACAAAAGAATGTTAAGAGGATATGAAAAAATTAAACAGTTTGACAAACCTCCTTTTTCCATATCTGCCAAACAATCAGATGCGCAGACAAAAAAAGAATATCATTTTGATGATACCAACAGCCTGTTTGATTTTATCATGTCAGAAGCTAAAAAAGGTATCAATATTCAACGCTACAAAGGCTTGGGTGAAATGAATCCCGATCAGCTATGGGAAACCACCATGAATCCTGAAAAAAGAAATATGCTCCGTGTGGATATCGAAGATGCTGAAAAAGCAGATGAAATTTTCACCCTTTTGATGGGTGAGGAAGTGGAACCCAGGAGAAATTTTATTCAAAAACATGCTCTTGAGGTCTCTTCGCTCGATTATTGATAGAGTTGTCTAAAACAAAAAACTGGTGAGGCAGGCCAACGTTTAATTGACTTAATTCCGAATTTAAAGTATTCTGTGAATACACTTCAATGATAAATTCTTTGTGATAGTTATTAAAAAAAGGAGGATATCATGACCAAGTCTATTCATAAAATAATCGACGAGCGGATCAAAAGATGGGAACAGGAGAAAAGGAAAGATAAACCCATTCAGGAGACCGTCAATGTTATCACCATATCAAGGGAATCGGGCAGCCGGGGATATGAAGTTGCAAAACAACTTTGTCGGGAAACAGGGTTTGATCTTTTCCATCACGAAATAGTTGATGCCATGGTTGAGACATCAAAGAACAGTCGGGTTTTTATAGAAACTCTGGATGAAAGAGGAATGAATATCGTTGATGATATCGTATCTAATTTTGTAAGTGAGCAGCATTTGTGGCCGGATGAATATTCAAAATTCCTGTTTAAGATATTGAGCACCATCGGCAAGCATGGAAATGCCGTTATTCTCGGAAGAGGTGCCAATTGTGTGTTAAAAAAACAAAAAGCTCTCAGGGTAAGAATTATTGCTCCCATGACAGTCAGGCGTGATTATATACAGAGAAGCCTTGATTTGAACAAGGACGATGCCCAAAAACATATCGTCAGTACAGACGCCAACAGAAGCGCCTTTGTAAAAAGGTATTTTAATAGTGATGCAATCAATCCGGCAAATTACGATCTTCTTTTGAACACAGGCACTTTATCTGTTGAAAAGGCGGTGCAGGTAATTAAATGCTCAATCAGTTGAATTAAACACTTATATTTTCCATGGCTTTTTTTATTTGACGAACAGCCTGTCTCAACCGTTCTTCGTTTTCCACCAGGGCAAGACGCAGGAAACCTTCTCCTTCTTCGCTGAATCCTGTTCCGGGAGCAACCGCTACGTTCGCTCTGTCCATCATTTCAATGGCAAACTGCATGGCTCCCATTCTGTTGAATGGTTCCGGAATTTTTGCCCAGACAAACATACCGGCTTTTGGTTTTTTAATGTCCCATCCGATTCTTTCAAGGCCGCTGCACAAAACATCTCTTCTGGTTTGGTACAGACTTGCCAGCTCGGGAATAGTGTCGTCACAATCGCGCAACGCAATAATGCCAGCCACCTGGATGGCAGAAAAGATCCCATAGTCAAAATACCCTTTAATTTTTCCAAGGGCTTGAACAATCTCAGCATTTCCCACACAATACCCAATTCTCCATCCGGCCATGTTATAGGATTTTGAAAAAGACCCGAATTCAACCCCTATATCTTTTGCACCCTCCACCTCAAGAAAACTGGGGGCTTCATATCCGTCAAAAGTAATTTTTGAATAGGCAAAGTCATTGATGACCATGAATTTAAAGCGTTTGGCAAGCTTTACCACTTCTTTGAAAAATTCTTTGTTCGTTACAACCCCTGTGGGGTTATGGGGATAATTGAGCATGAGAACTTTGGGTTTGGGATAACAGGATTCACAGATGTTGATGATGCGATCAAGAAAGCTTTTTTCAGGTGCTATGGGTATCTTCATGACATTGGCTCCGGCAATAACGGCTGCATAAATATGCACCGGGAATGCAGGGGCAGGCACAAGCACGGAATCTCCCGGGCCCATGATGGCCAGACAGAGATGGGATATTCCCTCTTTGGAACCAATAGTGAAATAAGTTTCTTTTTCAGAATCAAGATCAATATTATAATGTCGCTTGTAATATTTAGTAATTTCAATTTTTAAATGCGGCATGCCGGAGGTTTCCGGATATCGATGTGATTTGGGGTCTTTGGCCACTTCAATCAGTTTTTCAATCACCGCATCAGGTGTGGGATCCATCGGATTCCCCATACCAAGATCACTGACATCATCCCCGGCCCGCCTTTTTTCCATTTTCATCTGGTTGATCATTCCGAATAAATAAGGGGGCAGCTGATTCATACGGTTTGCAAAACGAATAACACTCTTTTCTTCCAAAACAACACTCCTTTGTAAGACTTTATTTTGTAATTGTGAAAAATAAAATCATATCAGATTTTTAAACCATAGGAAAATAAAAAGTATCCTCCTTTCTTTTTTGTTTGTCTGATATTTTTTAAATTTGTTTTTTGCCTTGACAAAGGGATAATTCCACACGAAGATTGTTTAACATTCGTATACATAGAAGAGCGTGTTTTTAAATTCAAGAGAAACAGGACATACCATGAGACACTTTTTTTTAATTTTACTAGGGTTGACTCTTTTATCAGGTTTTTCACAAGCCTTCGCGCAAGAGTGGGGTGAGGTTGAAACGGCAGCAAAAGGGCAAACCGTATATTTCAATGCCTGGGGCGGTTCTCAACCGATTAATGAGTATATCGCTTGGGCCTCAGGAGTTGTACAAAAAAAATACGGGGTCCGTGTAATCCATGTAAAAGCAGCAGATATTGGCGACGTGGTTTCCCGCATCCTTGTTGAAAAAGCAGCAAAAAAACATAAAAACGGTAGTGTGGACCTGATGTGGATCAATGGCGAAAATTTTAAGGCCATGAAAGAGAACCGTCTTTTGTATGGGCCCTTTTCTCAAAAATTGCCCAATTATCATTTGGTGGATACAGAGAATAAAAAAACAGTACTTTATGATTTTACTATACCTGTTGATAACATGGAATCCCCTTGGGGAATGGCCCAACTTGTCTTTTTATATGATACAAAACCGGTGCCGGAACATCCGAAAAGTATGTTAGATCTTCTTGTGTTTGCCCGGGAAAATCCAGGAAGATTTACGTATCCTGCCTTGCCGGGTTTTCATGGCACTACCTTTATTAAACAGGCACTTTTTGAACTGATCTCTGATCCTGATGCACTGAATCATCCGGTGATCCAGTCGGATTTTGAAAAAAACACCCGACCATTATGGGATTACCTGGATACATTACATCCTTTTTTGTGGCGAAAAGGAAAGGTGTTCCCGACAAGTGCCTCTCAGATGTTAAGTCTTTTAAATGATAATGAAATTTTTATTTCTCTAAGCTTTAATCCAAATTCTGCCAGCAATGCCATTGAAAACGGTGAACTTCCAGATACCGTAAGAACCTATATCCATACCAGCGGTACCATTGGCAATGCTCATTTTGTGGGCATACCATTCAACTCGTCAGCCAAGAAGGGAGCAATGGTGTTTGCCAATTTCCTTTTAAGCCCTGAGGCCCAGGCAAAAAAAGCAGACCCGGAGATCTGGGGAGATCCGACTGTTCTTGATATCCGAAAGCTTACAGGCAAGAATAAAGCCTTATTTGATGCGGTTCCAAAAGGGATTGCCACCCTGACACCCAATGAACTGGGCCAGGTTTTACCGGAACCCCATGTTTCATGGGTTCAAGCCCTGGAAAAAAAGTGGCTTAAACGATACAGCAAATAAACGAGGAGAATGATGCGATTGTCCAGACAGGAAATAAGCCGTATTTTTCCTGTCTTTGTTATCAGTTTGTTTTGTATAACCGTTATAGCAGGTCTTCTTGGAACACTTTTACCATCTATGAATTACCTGCCTGTTATCGGGAATACACGGTTTTCGTTGTCTGTCTGGTTTGATTTTTTTTCTTACCCGGGTATTCAAACATCCATCCTTGTGACGCTTTTTTCCGGGTTAACAGCCTCTTTTGGTGTTGTCATTCTTGCATTGTTGTTTATTACCGTTTCTTATGGAAACGCGTTATGGAAATTTTTTGAAAAAATTCTTTCCCCCGTTCTTTCGATTCCTCATGCAGCATTTGCCATCGGCTTTGGTTTTTTAATTGCCCCTTCCGGGTGGCTGATCAGGATGGTTTCTCCGGGATTAACGGGTTTCAGCTATCCACCTGACTGGATTCTTCTCAATGACCCTGCCGGAATTAGTCTTGCCATTGCATTGGCAATCAAAGAGTTTCCTTTCTTAATTATGGTTACCATGGGTGCCCTGGGTCAGCTTGATATTGAAAAAACACTTCTGACCGGAAGGGCGCTTGGGTATAAAAAAGAGCAGATCTGGCTGAAAATTTTAATTCCAAGATTATATCCTCATTTAAGATTATCAATCTTTGCTATCATTGCTTATTCTCTTTCAGTGGTGGATATGGCTATTATTTTAGGCCCAAGCTCCCCGCCGCCACTTGCCGTACTGATTTTGAAATGGTTCAATGATCCAGATATGAGCTTTAAATTGATTGCTGCAGCCGGGTCTTTATTTCTTTTTTTTATTGTGCTGTTAAGTATTTTATCTGTTTATTTCATCGAAAGATCAGTCGGGGGTTTTTCAAGGCGGTGGATTTTAAATGGAAGTCGGCACTCTTTCTTGGGTTCGTTTAAACGGGTTATTTTTTTTATGGGGAGCTGTACTATCGTTTTCACTCTAGTTTCGTCTGTTATCCTTGTGATCTGGTCTTTGACATGGCAGTGGAGGTTCCCTGATTTTCTTCCTGATGCATGGACACTAAAATTTTGGACAAAGGGTCTTGTTTCTTCTCTCGACCCTGTGATAACAACCCTGTTCACAGGAATGGCTGCGGCTTTCATCGGACTGATTCTTACCATCGGCTGCCTGGAGCATGATGTGAATTCCCAAAAAAATCAGATCAGGAAAAACAAGGCCTCGAATTATAACAAGACCCTCTATTA
>JAFCZY010000077.1 GCA_019314105.1 Deltaproteobacteria bacterium | reverse complement strand
GACATGGGCGGTTATATTAAACGGATCAAAATAAATATTGGCCTTACCGATAATCGGTGACAACTGCTTTAAAATACGATTCTGATCAGATCGAACAGTTTTGATTTTTTTTAACAGCTTGTTCAGCTCTTTTTTACACGCTTCAAGAACGATAAGGACATCTTCTTGACCAGCATGTTTTTCAATGGTGGCAAGGTCGTTTTCAAATTCAAAAAACAACCTCTTTCGCTGGTGTGGATGCTCAACAAGCTCCTGGAAAAGAAAGGGATTTCTCTGAAGAATAAACAAATCCCCCATAAACCTGTAAAGGAGTCTGGCGGATCTGCCGGATTCTTTTTTGGGTTCAAGTGTCTCAACGATATGAAGCAGTTTAGATCCGAAAAGATGGTTGATAATCTGGTCATCGCTGGCTGAGGTGTAGTTATAGGGTATCTTTCTTTTTGGATCTATCATTTCAACAATATCATTCCAACAGTATCACAGCTACAATTCAAAGGTTTTCATACTGATGACAAGCTCCAGGTCCTCAATTTCTTTAATAACTTCAGGAGGAATAGAGGTATCTGTTCTCAAAAATATGATGTTCCTCTGACCATCTTCTTCTCTCCCCACCATCATACGGGAAATATTAATATGATGTTTTCCCAGGGTCATACCCATGGAGCCGATGGAGCCGGGTTTGTCATGGTTATGAATCAAACTGAGATGTCCTTGGGGAATGACCTCCAACCGGAACTTATTAATCCTGACAATTCGGGCATCATCTTTACCGAAAATGGTCCCTTCAACGATATTGGTTTCTTCTTCCGATACAATTGTTATCCGTATAAGATTTAAAAAATTCCCTGCTTCCTGTGACGTTGATTCTGAAATTTTAATTCCCATCTCATTGGCAAAAGAAATCGCATTAACAGAATTGACGTCATGTTGAACAAATTGAGCCAGCAATCCTTTAATACCGGATATGGTAATGGGTTTCAAATCAAAATCAGGGAATTTGCCAATATATTCAATATTGATTTCCTTGATCCCCCCTTTTGTAATCTGTGCCTGCATTATACCCATTTTTTCAGATAGATATAAAAAGGGGTTAAGCTGCTTTAACACTTCTCCGGTAACCGATGGCACATTGACCGCATTGATGACGGTATCATGCAGCAGATAGGCAATAATCTGGTTAGCGGCTGCAACGGCAACATTTGTCTGGGCTTCTTTAGTGGATGCACCCAGATGAGGGGTGGCAATGACCTGGTCAAGCGTTAACAAAGGATGATCTCCCGGAGGTTCGGTGGAAAACACATCAAGGGCAGCGCCTGCAACCTTTCCGGACTGGATGGCATCATAAAGGGCAGACTCATTAATAATCCCTCCCCTTGCGCAATTGATGACCATGACGCCATCTTTCATTTTGGCAAACGCTTCGGCATCGAGCAAATCAATCGTGGCATCCATTTTAGGAACATGGATAGTGATATAATCAGATCGTTCATACAATTCATCTAAAGAGACGTATTCAAATCCGGCCTTTTCAATATGCTCGGAAGAAATATTGGGATCAAATACAATGACTTTCATCCTCAACCCTTTTGCAAGGTTAGCGGCAATGGAGCCGATATTCCCAAACCCGATAACACCGTATGTTTTATTACTGATTTCTCTTCCCTGGAGCAGTTTTTTATCCCATTTCCCTTCCTTCAAAGACTGGGTGCCCCGAGGGATATTCCTTGTCAACGCCATCATCATGGCAATGGCATGTTCCGCTGTGGTTACCGTATTTCCACCCGGAGTATTCATAACCGCCACACCCTTTTTTGTGGCTTCATCAATATCAACATTATCAAGACCAATGCCGGCTCTTGCAATCACTTTCAGATTTGTGGCAGCATCAAGAATCTCTTTTGTGACTTTCGTAGCACTCCGGATGGCCAGACCATCATACTTACCGATAATCTCCTTAAGCTCATCAGGCGTAAGCCCTGTATTTACGTCAAGTTCGATACCTTCCTGGTTTTCAAATATCTCTAACCCAGGTTCCCCCATTTTATCGCTGACAAGGACTTTCATTATTTGTTCTCCTTTTCAAAGGACTCCATAAACCGAATTAACGCATTAATACCTTCCATGGTGGTTGCATTATAAATGGAGGCCCGGCATCCGCCAACTGATCGATGCCCTTTAAGTCCGCCAAGCCTGTTTTCAGTGGCTTTAACGACAAACAATTTTTCCAGATCTTCGTCAGGAAGCCTGAAGGTCACATTCATTAAAGATTTTGAGTCGTTTGCTGCTGTGGTTCTGTAAAAGGAACTGGAATCGATAAAATCATATAAAAGACCTGCTTTCTTTATATTGTATTCTTCCATCTTTTCAATCCCGCCCATCTCTTCTTCAATCCATTTCAATACAAGATCAATTGTATATACGCCAAAACAGGGCGGCGTATTATACATGGAATTTTTGGATGAATAGGTAGAGTATTTTAACATGGACGGCAGGCCAGCATTTGCCATATCCAACATATCCTGCCGGATAATGACCATACAGGTACCGGATGGCCCGAGATTCTTCTGAGCACCGGCATATATTAAACCAAATTTTTCCATATCAAGGGGTCGTGAAAAAATATCTGAAGACATGTCACAGACAATGGGCACACCGTTTGTATCCGGAAATTCATGGAACTGGGTTCCCTTAATAGTATTGTTGGATGTCAGATGAACATATTTAGCATCATTTGAGAATTGAATATTTTGGGGGATATATGAGAAATCCTTATCTTCCGAGGACGCAACAACCGTGTGATTCTTTTTTAGAATTGCGGCTTCTTTTATTGCTTTGGTTGACCATGTGCCGGTATTGACATAATCTGCCGTGTCATCTTTGGAAAGAAAATTCATGGGAATCATGGCAAATTGAAGAGAGGCCCCACCTTGTATAAAAAGGACATGAAACCGGTCATCCAGTTTTAAAAGTTTTTTTGTCCGTTCAACTGCATCGTTGATAACCTCATCAAAATAAGAAGACCTGTGGCTGACCTCTGTAATGGACATGCCGGACTGATTAAAATTTAGAAAAGAAGCTTGTATTTCTTCCAGAACTTGTAAGGGTAAAGCAGCAGGACCAGCATTAAAATTAAAAATTCGTTGATCTGTCATTTTTGTTTCCTTTGTCTAAGTTAGGTTAATCAATTATGCTCTCTTGTCTTATGAAATTCTATCTGCGGCCACTCTTCCATGGCGAATCCCAGCTGATACTCGCTGGTTGTCAAAAAGGTCAGCCATCCTTCGGAATCCAGGGTCAGGCTGGATTCATTCTTCTTTTTAAACTCTTTCAATATTTTGTCATCTTTACATGTTACCCACCTTGCAACGGATAAATCAATAGTTTCATAGCTGGCCGCCACATTATATTCTGCTTTAAGCCGTGCCATGGTCACCTCAAACTGGAGCACACCGACCGCACCGACAATATGCATGTTCCCAATTAAAGGCTTGAACACCTGTATGGTCCCTTCTTCTGACAGCTGGGTCAAGCCCTTTGTCAGCGCCTTTGCCTTCAACGAATCGTTTAATATGACCCGACGGAAATGCTCGGGAGCAAAATTCGGAATGCCTAAAAATTTCAAAGGTTCTTTGGTCGTAAAGGTATCACCGATTTTGATGGTTCCATGGTTATGTATCCCGATAATATCACCTGGATAAGCTTCTTCAATATTATTCCTTTCCTGGGCCATGAAAATAGTGGCATTGGAGAGTTTGATCTCTTTCTCGATTCTATGATGTTTTACTTTCATCCCTTTTGTAAATTTTCCGGAACAAATTCTGAAAAAAGCAATCCTGTCTCTATGTTCCGGGTTCATATTGGCCTGAATTTTAAATGTAAATCCGGAAAATTCGTTTTCATGGGGCTCTACATCTCTTGTAGCCGTGGGTCGTTTTCCCGGCGGTGGTGCAATTTTAACAAATGCATCCAGCATTTCCCTGACACCAAAATTATTAATGGCCGATCCAAAAAAAACAGGGGTCTGAGTGCCATTTAAATACAAATCATGATCAAAGGGGTCGGATGCACCAACAATTAAATCCACATCTTCCCTGAGCTGTTTTGCCTGGGTTTCAGAAATCAGCTCATCCAGCCTTGAATCTGTCAGATCATCAATAAAAACGCCGTCATTATCCTTAGGGGTAAACCCGGGAGAAAAAATACCCAGCTCTTTTTTTTCAAGATTATAAACGCCTTTAAATCTCTTTCCCATACCAATGGGCCAGGTCAAAGGAACACATTCTATCTGGAGTTTATCTTCAATATCTTCAAAAATATCCAGCGGTTCAAGGCCTTCACGATCCAGTTTATTAATAAAGGTAATAATCGGCGTATTTCGCATCCGGCAGACCTCCATCAATTTCTGGGTCTGGGGTTCAACCCCTTTTGCATTGTCAATGATCATGACCGCACAATCCACAGCCGTCAAAACCCGATAGGTATCTTCAGAAAAATCTTTATGCCCGGGGGTATCCAGAAGGTTAATTTCATAGTCTTGATAGGTGAACTTCATCACAGAAGACGACACACTGATGCCTCTTTCCTGTTCAATCGACAAGAAATCACTGGTGGCAGCCCTGGCAATTTTTCTTGATTTAACCGCACCCGCCTGCTGGATGGCACCGCCAAACAACAATAATTTTTCTGTCAAAGTGGTCTTTCCGGCATCAGGATGACTGATAATCGCAAAGGTCCTGCGTTTTTTAATTTGTTTTAAAAGTGTCTTGTCTATATTATTTGAGCTCATTAACGTTGAATTCCCTATATTCCAAATTTCAAGGGTGGAAATTTAACAGTATTTTACTTATTAATCAATAAGAAAATATTTCATCAAAGCAAATTCCAAATGATTTCAATTCATTAGACAAGAACAAGATACCGCAAAAAGTGTGTTACAAAAAAGCAAATAAATTTTTACCCACTGTATACCTGACAAAGGGAAAAACCAAACCAAGCGTGTAGAACATTACAATCTCGATATCGTTATTTTAGTTGGTTACAGGGTAATCAGCTTTACGTTCGCAACTGGCTGAAATGAAATTATTCTTGACGTCCGGTCTATATATGATATCATATTCAGACTGGAGGTGAAATTATGAATATTACAAGTGATATAAAACCGATTACATACTTAAAATCAAGAGCGGCAGATTTGTTAAATCAAATAAATGACACCCATCGCCCTGTTATTATTACCCAAAATGGTGAACCGCGTGCTGTTCTTCAAGATCCTGAAAGTTATGAGAACATGCGTAACGCAATTGGAATATTAAAGGCTCTTTCTCAGGGGGAATCAGATCTTAAAAATGGGAAAATTAAATCTCAAGAGGAAATGTTCGATACACTCGAAAGCTCGCTAAAAGGTAAGCTTAAATAGATGGCACCTATTTATGAAATTGTATGGGCTCGTGTTGCAGAAAAAGATTTAATAGATATAATTGACCATGTCGCAACTGATAGCCCTGCAAATGCGTTGCAAATTTTCCAAAAGATTAAAAAAAAATCATCAAGTCTTTATACTATGCCTGAAAGATGCCGTATTGTCCCAGAGCTTAGAGACCAAGGTATCATGCAGTATCGAGAATTGATTGTACCCCCTTGGAGAATTATGTTTAAAATAACAGATTTAAAAGTATTTGTATTATTGATTATTGATTCAAGACGTAACATAGAAGACATTTTATTTAAAAGACTCACTTACATGGGATAAAGTCAGCTTTGCGTTATGCATTTATAGAAAGTAGATGGTATGGAAAGTTTTTCGAAACAAATGGATACGATAGTGTATATCTTTGGACATTTCAGGGGTTGGATTCAGCGAGACACCTTTATGAAAAATATGGTTTCAGCTTATCAGAGGAAAGAACTGGTGAGCAATGGGGCTCCATCGTTACTGAACAACGGTTTAATAGGACAATTGATGAAATCCCCTATGGTAAATATCCCGTTTTCACTCAATAAACTTGACAATACCGTAAAAAAAGAAGAAATAATTAACCGACTGAAAATCGACTTGAAACTTGATTAAAGAAAAAAAGCAAACAAGGCTGGAGGAAACATGAAAAGAATAAAGACTGCCGTATCAATCTCAGGTGTTTTTACCATATTTATCCTGTTGTTAAGCGCGTGTGCTACCACTCCTACTCCCTATGTAGCACCCCGCGTGTATTACCATGTATCAGTTGACTCGATAGCTGATGCTGGCGCTGAGTTAAACGGAAAAACGTATCTCCTGACCTCTGCCATGAAAAATGTCAGTGATAATGACCTGCAATTCAAAGAGTTTGCCCGGCATATAGAAACTGCTCTGTCACTGTCACAGAAAGGATATAAGCGTGCAGACAATAAAGAAGAGGCAGATCTGCTGATCCGGCTGGCATATGGCATAGGGAACCCTAAAACAGAGACCTCCACCAACACATATACAACTTCCAGCGGATACAGTTACCCGGTCGGATGGACATGGATAAATGTCCCCCCTACGACAAAAACTGTAACCACCAGCAACACGACATATGCAAGATTTTTAATCTTAGAGGCCTATGACATAAAAGACCATTCTCAACTATGGAAAACCACTTTAAAAAGTGAAGGAAGTGTTGGTGATTTACGGATTGTGCTGCCCCATATGGTTGTTGCCGGAAGGGATTATTTCGGGATAAATACAGGGAAAAAACTGGTGATCAAGGTCGAGTCGGAAGGTTCAGGCGTTATGCAGATAAGAAATGGCCCGACCAACTAAGATAAAAATAAAAAAACAGGATTAAGCCACTCCGGTGAATTCTATACTCAGTTTTTGTTGAAGTTTTTCAATCATTTTAAGAATTTCTTTTAACAGGGTTTGATCAAGGGCTGAAAGATTATGGGGGTTGATATAATTATCAGGGCTTTTTTCTTCGTCCATAATGGTGGTGATCTGTCGTAAAAACCGTAATTGCATCATATAATTATAGGCCTTGACAATATCTGTGTATTCTTTGTTGGTTAATGCATGCCGGGTATAGAGCCTGAACAGCCTTGTCAATGTATTGGTTTGAGAAATACCGTTTTTAAGGGCATAGACCCTTGTAAAATCAATAAGCGGCAGCATGGCCAGTTTTATGTCCAGAGATCCTTTTTGTTCCCCCTGGGTTTTTACTACAAATTTGCCAAAAAGACCAATGGGTGGTTTGAAATAAAGCGTATTTTCGGTAAGATTTCTTAAAAACCCTGCCCAGCTTCCTATGGCACCCAGAAGATACGCTTTTAATTCATCTGCCAGGGCCATATCACCCCAGGTTCCCCTGAAATCAAAAAATATACTGGAATGAAGAAGATTTTCAGGATTTGAGGTTCGAATCCAGGTATTAAAATACTTTTTCCATTTGGATAACGGCTGGCACCACTTCGGATTTTTTGCCATATTATTGCCGTCACAAAACCGGTATCCTGCCATATCCAATTGATCGCAGATGAGTTGTGAAAGCGTGTCAAAATATTGTTTTGCCGCTTCGG
>JAFCZY010000076.1 GCA_019314105.1 Deltaproteobacteria bacterium | reverse complement strand
AGACTTGTTATCCAGAAATCCGAAAAAAAAAGAGGCTTTATTTAACAAAATCAATGAGCTGACCTCAGGCAATCCGCATCTTTCAAACCACAACCAGCGCAAATACCTGGAACAGACAGCCACTGCATCCCACCACAGCGGCCATCTTCCAGCATGGAAAGTGGTGGTTGAAACCCTTATGGCAGATGGGTTGCTGGACGCCATGTTTGCCACATCCACCGTGGCGGCAGGTGTCAATTTTCCTGCGCGGTCCGTTGTCGTCCTGAACTCTGACCGGTTCAACGGGGTAGAATTCATGCCGTTAACCCCCAGTGAATTTGCCCAGATGTCGGGCAGGGCCGGAAGAAGGGGAATGGATAACATTGGATTTGGAATTATTTTACCCGGCAAGTTCATGAACTTAAAACATGTTGCAACCTTGAACAACGCCCCTCCCTCAGATATAGAAAGCCAGATAACCATCAATTTTTCCATGGTGTTAAACCTGTTGCTGTCCCATACACCGGATCAGATAAAACTGCTTCTGGAAAAATCATTTGCATCATATCTTATCCTGTCAGAAAAGAAAGGTGGGGGGGAAGCAAGGAAAAAATTCGGCCCGGATCTTGAATTTCTCTGGCTTGATTTTATCGACCATATGGACTTTCTGGCCGAAGAAAATTTTGTTACAAATGACGGAAAACTCACCGAAGATGGCCTCTGGGCTTCAAAACTGAGGCTTGACACGCCGCTTCTGGTTGCCCAGAGCATCAGAAAAAATCTCTTGCCACAGACTGATCCTGCTTTATTGGCTGCCATTATTGCTTCCTTTGTCAATGAAAAAGAATTTACAGATGACCCCTTATACAATAAAGCCCTGCCCAAACGCTTAAAGGAAGCCTTTCTGGATGCAAGAAAAGGATTAAAACCATTTGCCGTTAAACTGCTCAAAAAAGGCTTTCATGCCCCCAACCTGTTTATTCAGCCAAGCCTGCTGATGTATTCCTGGGCCCATGATGAAGCCTGGGAAAATATAGTCACCCAATCAGATTTTGCAGAAGGAGATTTTGCTCGTTTGATTTTAAGAACCGGTGAAAACTTAAGGCAGATATCAAAACTGGAAGAGAGCTTTCCTGTTATTGCCAAAACGGCAAAAGATGCGATGGAGTGTATATTAAAAGAACCGGTTGTGACATTTTCCAGTGAAACTTAAATTAAAGGAAACTATAATGAAACAGATTTTTTCAAAAAAAGCTCCTGCCGCCATTGGCCCGTACTGCCATGCAATTGTGCATAACGATATGGTATTCTGCTCCGGCCAGATCCCTCTTGATCCTGAAACTATGGAAATTGTAGGAACCGATATTGAAACGCAGACAAATCAGGTCATGAAAAATATTGAAACTGTATTATCAGAAGTTGGCACAAGCCTGGATAAGATTGTAAAAACCACCATCTTTCTGGATACCATGGATGATTTTCTGGGGATGAACAAAGTATATGAAGCCTGTCTTTCCGGTCACAAACCTGCAAGATCCGCATTTGAAGTGGGAAGGCTGCCAAAAGACGCCCTTATTGAAATAGAATGCATTGCTGTTATTGAATAAGGACTTGTAACAGATGACGAAAGATACAAAAAAAGTGATCTATTCCATGATCAATGTAAACAAATTTCATGGTAAAAAACAGGTGCTCAAAAATATTTCCCTGTCCTATTTTTACGAAGCAAAAATAGGCGTCCTGGGATTAAATGGCTCCGGTAAAAGTTCATTGTTAAATATATTGGCCGGTCTTGATACGGATTTTCCCGGTGAGACAATGCTCTCTAAAGGATTGACTGTGGGCTTACTTGATCAGGAACCCCTTGTTGACAGTCAAAAGACGGTTAGACAGATTGTTGAAGAAGGGGTTAAAGAGACGGTTGACCTGTTAAATGAATATGAAAAAATATCCACAAGATTTGCCGATCCCATGTCTGATGATGAAATGGACGCTCTGATTGAAAAACAGGGACAGATTCAGGGAAAACTGGATCACATGGAGGCCTGGGATCTTGATTCCAAACTAAAAATGGCCATGGATGCACTGCGGTGTCCTGCCGGAGATACGCCGGTCAATATAATTTCGGGTGGTGAAAAAAGACGGGTGGCCCTTTGCAGGCTCTTACTGCAAAAGCCTGACATTCTCCTGCTGGATGAGCCCACCAACCATCTTGATGCCGAATCTGTTGCCTGGCTTGAAGCGCATTTAAACCGGTATGAAGGAACGGTTATTGCCGTCACTCATGACCGGTATTTTCTGGACAATGTAGCCGGATGGATATTAGAACTGGACCGAGGAGAAGGAATCCCCTGGAAAGGCAACTATTCTTCCTGGCTGGATCAAAAACAAAAACGGCTGGCCACTGAACAAAAATCAGAATCCAAACGTCAGCAGACCCTTCAAAAAGAACTTGAGTGGATTCATCTGTCTCCCAAAGGGAAACGGTCCAAATCAAAGGCCAGAATAAAGACCTATGAAGACCTTTTGAAAAAAAATGTTGAAGGCCAGGAACAGACCATGGAAATATTCATTCCGCCGGGCCCAAGACTTGGAGAAAAGGTGATTGTGGCGAATGATATTTCCAAAGCGTTTGACGGCAAACTGCTGGTTGAAAATATGAACTTTATCATCCCTCCGGGTGGTATCGTTGGCATTGTCGGACCCAATGGAGCTGGCAAAACAACTCTTTTCAACATGATCACGGGAAAAGAAAAACCCGACTCGGGAGCCATTGAGCTTGGCCAGAGTGTTAAACTTGCCTATGTGGATCAGGAAAGAGATAGCCTTGATCCTGAAAAAACGATTTTCGAAATCATCTCAGAGGGGAATGACAAACTGCTCATTGGCGGCAGAGAACTGAACGCAAGAGCCTATGTGGCAAAATTCAATTTCTCCGGATCTGACCAGCAAAAAAAGGTAAAAGATATCTCAGGAGGTGAAAGAAACCGGGTCCACCTGGCCACCATGCTGAAGCAGGAAGCCAACCTTTTGTTATTGGATGAGCCCACCAATGATCTGGATGTCAACACCCTGCGGGCATTGGAAGAAGCCCTGGAAAACTTTGCCGGATGTGCCGTTATTATCAGCCATGACAGGTGGTTCCTGGACCGTATTGCCACTCATATCCTGGCGTTTGAGGGAGATAGTCAAACCCTGTTTTTTGAAGGATCGTATTCCGATTATGAAAAAGATCGAAAAAACCGACTGGGAATAAAGGCGAATCAACCCACCCGGATAAAATACCGGCACCTCACCCGGTGATGATTTAATTTGAAAGCCTCTATATTAAATAAAGGGATTGTACAAATCCATATAGCCATTTTCCTTTTTGGGTTTGCAGGCCTTTTCGGCAAATTTTTGTCCTGCAGCCCTCTTTATATTGTCCTTGGAAGAACCTTTTTTGCCTCCATCACACTCTTTGTGTTTTCACGGGTTTTTTCAAAAACGGTGTTGTTTGCATTTGGTAAGAAAGAAATTTCGTTTTTCATTCTTCAGGGCATCCTTCTGGCTGTTCACTGGTGGAGTTTTTTTCTTTCCATCCAGATTTCAAGCGTGGCGGTAGGGCTTATCACCTTTTCCACATTCCCCTTATTTGTAACATTTTTAGAACCCCTGTTCTTCAAAGAAAAGCTGAAAGCAATAGACGTTATGCTCGCCGGAACCGTTTTTATCGGTATTCTTCTTGTCATCCCGGATTTTGATTTTTCAAACGATATCACCAAAGGCGGATTTTTCGGAATCATTTCAGGATTTACATTTGCAATTCTGGCCCTTGTAAACAGAAGGAATGCCAGAATCTCCGATTCCATTGCCGTGGCATTTTATCAGAACCTTTTTGCCGCCCTCTTTTTGGTTTTGCCAATCTCGATCCTTCAGATAGACCCTCCGCAACCCTCAGATCTTCCCAACCTCATCTTTTTAGGCGTTATTTTCACGGCCCTTGCCCATACCCTGTTTATAAAATCACTGGCCTTAATACGGGCACAAACCGCAGCTGTCATTTCAGGCCTTGAACCGGTTTACGGCATCATCCTTGCTTTTTTCATGCTCAATGAAATCCCCCAGGAAAGAACCCTTATCGGAGGCTTGATCATCATCGGCACAAGCATTATAGCTGGCCGCCTGAGCCGTCAGGAAAGGTCATAACATCCCCGATTCAATATATTCAGTATTAAATCAGGGATGTTGTTTTTTAAAAAATCTTCAATATCTTCCTAAAATTCTTAGATTTTCCGATCTCTCCTGAAGTTTTTCCATGACAGGTGCAAGGTCAGGGTGTTCAATATCTGCTTCAATATCCACATAGAACATGTACTCCCAAGGCTTTCCAAGCATGGGGCGTGATTCCAGTTTGACAAGATTGATCTGATATTCTGAAAACACCTTCATTACTTCAAATAACGACCCGGGTTTATGACCAGTAGAAAAAATAATGGATGTTTTGTTCACTTTTTTATGACCTTTGATTTCTTTTGTAATAATGGCAAACCGGGTGAAATTCCTTGGATTGTCTTCAATAGACGCTTCAAGGACAGTCATATTAAAAATCTTTGCCGCCATGGTTGATCCGATGGCCGCAGCATGTCTGTCATTCGAATCTTTGACGTACCGCACAGCACTGGAGGTAGCCTTTACCGGAATCAGATCGATATCGGGATATTGATCCAGGTAATTTTTGCATTGTGAAAATGCCGGTGGCGGCGCAAGAATTTTTTTAATATCATTCTTTGAAACATTTTCATGAACAATTAACGCATGTTTAATCCTTATGGTAACCTCTCCGATTATTTTGAGATCATATTCCTGGAGTAAATCAAAATTCTCATGAATGGACCCGGAAAGAGAATTTTCCAGCGGGATAACACCATATTGGCAGGTCCCGGTTTGAACTCCATGAAAAATATCTTTAAATGTTTTCATGGGGACAGGCGTGATCTCTTCCCCGAAATAAGCCAAGCTTGCCTTATGGCTGTAAGCACCATATTCACCGATAAAAGCAGCTGTGTTTGAATCTTCGACTTTGGTATTATTGATCATTTCTGATTTTTTCAAATAATCAAAATCAAGCTGTTTGCCCACAACCGGCGCAATCACATAAATATCCCGTGTCAGTTGACCGAATTGTTCAGGATAAAGGCTCTGGGGGCCGTCTGACAGTGCATGGTCCGGATCATTGTGGACCTCAATCATGAGAGCATCTGCCCCGGCTGCCACTGCTGCTCTTGCCATGGGACTCACTTTTTCCCTCATACCGGTGGCATGGCTTGGATCAATCATAATGGGCAAATGGGTTATTTTTCTTAAAACGGGGATAGCGGATAAATCCAGTGTGTTTCTTGTCATGGGTTCAAAGGTTCTGATCCCTCTTTCACAAAGAATGACATTGTTGTTACCGCCTGCCATGATATATTCTGCAGACATCAACCATTCCTGAATTGTAGAAGCAAGCCCCCTTTTCAACACAACCGGCTTGTCCATGCGGCCGACACATTTTAAAAGCTCAAAATTCTGCATATTACGAGCACCAATCTGAACCACATCAACATATTTCATCATCAGATCCGCCTGGGAAACAGATGTCATTTCCGTGACCACACCCAGTCCTGTCTCCTCCCTGACACGGCTAAGAATTTTTAAGCCCTCTTCCTCCAGACCCTGAAAGGAATAGGGCGAAGATCTGGGTTTATATGCACCCCCACGGAACAGAACCGCACCATATTTTTTCACTTCTTTTGCAATGGCCATGGCCTGGGTCTGGCTCTCAACAGCGCAAGGTCCTGCCACAATAACAATCCGATCTTCTCCCACCACAACATTACCGATTTTTACCTTGGTATTTTCTGATTTAAACTCCCGGCTGACAAGTTTATAGGAGGTTTTGACGGGAATCGCATCGACCACACCATCCATTTGTTTAAAGTCATCCGGACTATTTTTGGTCTTGCCGATGATGCCGATGATATTTCTGCCCGCATCCATTATTTCACGTGTGATACACCCTTCATCAGAAAGCATATTTAAAATTTTGTCTTTCTGATTTTGAGTACTCTTGCTTTCAAGTACAAGAATCATTGCTTTTCTCCCTGCTAAAAAATAGTTTAAACACCACTGAAAATAAAAAAGGCCCTGAAAAAATTTCCAGGGCCTGAAAACTAAAAACCCCGGGTGGTTTAATGTCCACCCGGGGTTTTATTTAACTAAACATAAACCGTTACACCGGATGAACGCTCCTAAAAAAGAAAAAGAAGCGTCCAAAATTAAAACTGTTTATGTATGTCATTTTATTCATTTTTTTATTTACCAAAATTTTTAAATACCTTACAGATAATTTTAATTCTTGTCAATATCAAAAAACATCGCTACCTCACATGTTTCTTGAAATATTCATACACCGTTACATTCGTGCACACCTCATAATATTTTCTATCGGTCATGGCGATCAAATCAAAAGTATGTTCATGTACCTTTGGAATGGTATCTTCCCGAATGATTAACCGCTGATTTCGACCGGTAACGGTGGGAAAGACCCCTGTAAGAAATCTGATTTTTTCCGATTGAATCTTCGGGATAACGCATTCAACAGGCTTGAGCTTGATCTCCCGGGATAATTTATGGAAGGCCGAGGGATGAAGTTCTATCCCATTGACATTGTAACGCTTGGAGATATCATCGGATGTGGCAGCCACATCTTCATCGGACGCAGTTTGGAAAACATAATTATTAAACGGTGTATCCATAGCATCCATCATCTTTCTGGCAGCCTTGGAACACCCGGACAAACGATCTGCCATATTGATGGCTGATGAGATCATAATCTGAAAATCACCATCAAAAAAAAGAGTGGGCTGACCTTTCCGGAACGTAATCCCAATACCCACTTCCAGAAAGGGGAAATCATATTTTCTATTTTTACGATTATACCGCTGTATAATCAGAAGAATTCGTACGGCAAGGCCGCATGCCCTGGCGATGCTATGCCATCCGTTCGGGCATCCTTCTCTTTCATAGATTCCCAGAATTATGGCATCCCCTTCAACAAAGATCTTGAAAGCCCCATATTCGGGAATGACCTCTGTTATGGGATCAAACATGTTAAGGCTGAAATAGGAGGCAGGATTCAATCCCTGCTCTTTCATTTTATGAACAATATCCGTGGATCCCCTGATATCAACCTTTAATATGGCATGGCTGATCACCGGTTTTTCTTCGATGGTTACTTCATGAGAAAGGAGAAATTCGTAAAGCGTGTTGTTTACTCTGGAGAGTCGAATATGTTTATCTTTTTTCACTAGATAAACAAGCGCCATAGCCTTCTCCAACAGCTTGAAATTTTCAAAATCCCTGTGATACCGAAAAAATCCTTTAAAAAACCGTATCAGATATGCCTCTTTTTCCGAGGTTCGCAACCCTTTAATGCGCTTTTGGCACTGTTTCAATGATCTCGTGGAAAAGGGAACCTGATTAATTTTTGCCAACCGCTTGAGACGGTTTATAATAACTTTTCGGGTGGCAGGAACCATCAT
>JAFCZY010000075.1 GCA_019314105.1 Deltaproteobacteria bacterium | reverse complement strand
ATATTTAAAATCATGCAAAATAAGCATTGATATTGAACCTGTGACATTGTGTACTTTTTACTCTGGACGATGTATCCAGGTGTATATAAATTACCCATGAAGGATGGAAAAAACCATAACAACTGCAAAGCAGGTCGTTCCAGATACGGAATGTGTCAATAAAAATGCGATACCCTATTCAAGAAATTAAGCTCTAATCACATCCGTTATTGCCTGTTCAAGATGTTTCATTTTCGCCCCTTCTCTGGCCCACAGCCGGCAGGAGTCAATCAAGAATTTTTTTTCACTGAAGTTTTTAAGATCCTTTGGGACAGGAGGGTTACTGCTGCCTTTTTGTGTCAGCCACCCATGAACAATTTCCTGGCCCATGACAATAATTAACTGGCAAAGGTGGGTACATCCTTTCGTTCCGCCCATGATGTCACGAATATTTTTTGAAAATCCCGATTTAATTTTAAGCCCCTTTAATTTTTCAATGGTATCAAGGGTGGTGGTGCATTCAGACATGGGGATATGGATCATCTGTGCCTGGACATCTTCTATCATGAGCGGGTCTGATTTTATCAGCAGTTTTACATCCATATGGTGAATGATCCCCGGCTCTCTTACATCTCCGGTTCCCCGTGAACAATCACTCTGGAATCCGTGTGCGGATAGGTGGCAAGCTGGATATCCCGTGTATGTATTTTGGATTTACTTTCTATTATTTTATTTAGCATGGTCACTCTCTATCTTTTTTTGTTTTGGAAATCAAACAGGTTTAATGCCACTATAATGGTAATAATTTAGCTGGTTTTATGAAAAGGGAAAAAGCAGGTGACAGTCGTCATACCATCACATGCCGGCCCAGCAATTTTTTGGCAGTCTTGTATTGAACCCGGACACGCGTCTTTGTTTTTGGGAATACGCCGGCATCGGTTTGATGTCATGGAGATTTTAAAATTATATTTTTCTGAAAAAATCTTCATTCGCAGAAGATCAGCGCCTTTTCCCCCCGCGTTAAAATCAAAAGGCCGTTTTGATGAGTAATTCAGTGTTTCCTGGGTAGAGAAGAACCCTTCAAAAATTCTTTTCTGGGCTTCCCGGGTAAGTCCGATTCCATGATCTTTTACCATAAACGCTACCCCATGATCTTTTTGATGCGTAAAGATTTCTATTTTCCCGCCATCCGGTGTGTTTTCAATGGCATTTCGAATCAGTCCATCCACAGTTTTTCTTAACGGTTCAACAGGAATCTGAATCGGGGAAGAAGCGTTAAGGCGGGTGATCAGGGAGATGTCTCTATGGGCCATATCAGGTTGAATGGCTTTGATCCTTTTTTTAACAAATTGATTTAAAAAAATATTCCGGACAACAGGATCACGGGGACTGAAAATGTCTTCAATCTTCTGTCTCACTTTGGCAATAACCCCTCTTTCTCCGATTTCCTCTGCAATAAGGGCTTCGAATTCATCCTGGCATTGTTCAAGAATAAGGGAAAAAAATTTATGATGAAAAATTTCCTTGTTTTCAACAATATCATAAACTTCACCTTCAATTCCAATAATACGATCCAGGTTTCTTTGAATCCTTTCAAAAGTTGGTCGCCAGGTTCCTTCGGGAAGATCCACCAGCCTTTTTGAAAGAATTTTAAAAGAGCTTAAAAGAATCGCCACCGGCGTTTTCAATTCATGGGACAAATGGCTGATCATTTTATCTTTTGCATGGTTCAGGCTTTTTAGTTCTTCATAGGCTTTTCTCAATTCTCTTGATACCCTGGCATTTTCAATTGAAAGTGCAACCGTAGCGGCAAGGGTATTCAATGTTTCAAGGTCTGTATCATCAAAATCCCCTGTTTTTTTATTATCGGCTGCCAGTATGCCAATAATACGATCTTTATTCCTTAAAGGAACTAATGCTACATTCTTAATTTTATACCCGATTTTCCGGTCCCTTGATTGATACTGGTTCTGATTATCGGGAAAGTCGTTGACAATCATGGA
Source organism: Deltaproteobacteria bacterium (assembly GCA_019314105.1). Taxonomy (GTDB): domain Bacteria; phylum Desulfobacterota; class Desulfobacteria; order Desulfobacterales; family Desulfobacteraceae; genus Desulfobacula. The sequence goes on along the minus strand of JAFCZY010000075.1, from coordinate 6,207 downwards.
GTTGCCAGTTTTTACTACTTGACCGGCCAGAAGTTCATCCAGTGAGAAACGGGCTTTCTCAATACGTTCTCGTTTAGTCGGATCATCGTGGACAGCACTTAAAAAATAGAATTCTTTTTGAGTTTTATTCAGTAAAATTGTATTGGCACTTTCCGTACCAAGAAGCTCTTTGATTTCAGTATTTACGTAAAAAAGGAGTTTTCTTAAGTCGGGGTATCGGGGTAGCGCCTGGCTGATCCGGTTCATGGTACCGCGATTGCGTTTAATTCGGTTTTCCATGGTCACATCCCTTAAGACAATAATAATGCCTTCGGGATTGTTATTTTGATCCCTGTCCACGCCAATTCGAATGATCACATCCAAAATGTTATCATCTTTTGTCAGCCGTTTGGTATTCAGCCGCAGGACGTTTTTTCGGATGGGCAGGGTTTTAATCTTGTCGGTCAGCTCATCTCTAAGGTCATCGGGAATATATTGCTTCCCTTCTTTTCCTTTCAATTCTTTTAAAGTCCATCCAAAGGTTTTAGTAAACGCTGGATTCAAATAGGTAACCAGGCCCTTTGAATCTCTGACAATGACAGGATAGGGAAGGAATTCTAAAAATCTTTTATAGTTTTTTTTTGCCGTCCGGGTACTTTGTTCGGCTTTTTCTGATTTCAGGGATTCTTTTTCCAGGGCTTTTATTCTGATCTCTAAGTCTTTATAGGTGGGTTTTCGAACCATGGCATTCCCTGGTGAAGTTAGAAATATTAACAAAAAATTGCATAGATAGGTTTAATTACCAATTGCTGCCAGTGCTGTAAAGAAAAATTTATTTGATTTTTTAGTGATTTCAAGTTAAAGGCATTCTTTAAGCAACCGTTTTTGTACCGGCAAAAAGGAGAGAGAAAATGGACAATGAATCATATGGACAGCACATTATTTTCATTATTATTTTAATGCTCATTTTTTTCTTGAGCTATTGTTCGCTCCCGGTAACTGATACGGGGATGAGCAAACACAAAATATCAAAAAAAGCGCAAACCAGAATTCATCAACCGCAAAAGGGTGAAGAAAAAACAATTCAAACGGAAATTATTGTAAAAAAAGTCGAGGAAGTTGAATCAGAACCAATCACTGCACCATCTGGGGACTCATCAGCTCTCTTACCGGAAGCCAAAGTTGAGGAGCAAAAGGTTGAAACCACGCAAATAGATGTGATTTCAATGGAAAATTCCCTATATAAAGTACATAAAAAAGGGATTGTACAATTTACGCATAAAAAGCATGTGGAAGACCATTTAATTTCCTGTGGCAGCTGCCACCATGATGAAACGGGGAAGCCGTTGGATTTAACCATTAATGATACGCCCAAAGGATGTATTGACTGCCATAAAGAGACAGAAAAACCAAAGGGTGAAAAGCTTGGGAAAAAAGAAAAAATAGCCAAGTATCATTTTGAAGCTCTCCATGCCAATTGCATTGGCTGCCACAAGGATTACAACAAGGAAAAAGGGGATCCCAAAGGTAAGGTGCCAGCACCCACATCCTGCACAAATTGCCATCCAAAGAAATAAACAATACCGTATCGGCTGAATTGTCAGAGAAAATGGGCAAAGTTTTGGTTGGATCAGATATCGGAAGGAATTTTTTTGGGTTTGTGGCGTCAGCAGTATTGTTTGCTGCAACCCGGCATCATGAATGTTTTTTCAATGGTCTGTTTTTGAGCAAAATTGTCAAGAAGTTTTAATGCATTTCCGGTAACAAACGAGATGAGTTTAATATCGTTCTCAACGATTAAATCCGCAGGTTTTGTAGAAATGGCACCACATATCAGAACGGAAACCTGCATTTTTTTTAGTAGTTTTATAAGATCCGAAGGCATCTCAGGATTAAAGGATGTATAACTTTTTTTGATAATCATCCGATTTTTAATATGGGCTACAAAAAGTGTTCCGGCAGCATCAAAAACAGGAGAAACCCTGTTGCCCCAGACTGTTATAGCTATTTTCAATGATATCCTCCATTTAATTTCATTTTTATAGTAGTTGCAAACCATGTGCCGGAGTAAAAAATTTAATTTAGATTGTTTGAATATATTTAAATATTAATTACTTACGATAAAAATGACACCAGAAGAGTTTGATTGGTGAAAAAGAAAGGTCGCAAAAGTAAGACGATTTTTATTGCAGGCGTTGCAATAAAAAAAGAGACCGTATTATAAACTTATTCCCAGTTTTTTAATTCTTCTAAAAAGCGTGCTTTTATGGATACCCAGATCTTTAGCAGCGGCACTGCGATTGTAATTATTGCGTGCCAGGGCATCGGTAATAAGTTTGATTTGTGCAGATTGAACGGGATCTTTATCTACCCCTTCATTGATAGAGGATGGCAGGGATAAAAATCCGGGTAAATGATTCAATTTTATGTAGCCCTCGGAACAGAGGACAAATGCATGTTCAATAATATTTTCAAGTTCCCGAATATTGCCTGGAAAATCATGGGACATGAAGGATTGAAGGACTTTTTTGTCGATTCCCTGGATAAATTTTCCCTGGCGGGCATTCATTTTTTGGATAAATCGATCGACAAGAAGGGGAATATCTTCCATTCTATGTCGCAGGGGTGGTAAGGAAAGCCGGATAACATTAATCCGGTAATAAAGATCCTGCCTGAATTGATTTTGTGAGACAAGATCGGAAAGTTCTTTATTGGTTGCTGCAATAATGCGAATATTGGTTTTTTCCTGTTTCAAAGCCCCAAGGGGGGTGAACTCATGTTCTTGAAGAACCCGAAGAAGACTGACCTGGAAAGCCGGGCTGGTATCTCCGATTTCATCGAGAAAGATGGTGCCGCCATCGGCCAGCGCAAATTGGCCGGGTTTGTCTGTCATGGCATTGGTAAAGGCGCCTTTTTTATATCCAAACAGTTCGGATTCCAGAAGTGTATCCGGGAGTGCGCCGCAATTTATGGCAATAAATGGTTTTTTCTCTCTGTGGCTCATATTATGAATAGCTCGGGCAAATAATTCTTTTCCTGTACCGGTCTCTCCCTCAATCAGAACCGAAGAATCACTGTCAGATACCTGGGGCAGGATATTAAAGATCTTTTTCATGGTATTACTGCTACTGACAATATCGTCCACTTTAAATTTTGTTGAGAGCTCTTTTCTGAGCTGCTCAACAAGAGAGTGATCCCTGAAAGTTTCAATCCCGCCAATAATGTCCCCGTTTTTATTGATCAGAAGAGAAGTAGATGCTGTGATGGGTATTTTCTTCTTTTCGCGGTTAATAATATATCCGGATGAATTGATGAATGGCCTGCCTTCTTCCATGGTCCTTTTGAGTGCACAGTCTTCTTCACACATATTGGAACGAAAGACTTCCCAGCAATGGCGACCAATGGCATCTTTACGGGAAATGCCGGTTATTTCCTCTGCCGCCCGGTTAAAAGAAGTGATTCCCCAATTATAATCTATTGTAAAAACACCATCTGATATGCTTTCAAGAATGACCTTGGTAGTATCCTCAGAAAGTGGAACAAGCGTTTTTTTATGTATCATTTTTCCAGTCCGGTATTTTTAATTTTGTTTGCAAGCATTTTAAACATAATGGTTGCAAAGTTGCAACCATTATGTGACTGAACATCCATTATCCTTTGAATATAATAAAGTTTTTAAAAAACAACAAAAATTAAAAGAGAATTCTTTTGATTTTCTTGCTATTTTCCTTTGTTTATGGCATCTATAAAAATTCAAATAAAGAAAAGGAGTCGGTGTAATGGAGCAGCGGTATCATCCGGAATTGGTAGAACCTGAGTGGCAGGCATACTGGAATAAACGTCAGCTTTTTAAAGTTAATGAAGATTCATCAAAAGAAAAATATTATCTATTAGAAATGTTTCCTTACCCTTCCGGTAAAATACATATCGGTCATGTGCGTAATTATACCATCGGTGATGTGGTTGTCAGGTACAAACGGATGAAAGGCTTTAATGTTATTCACCCCATGGGCTGGGATGCATTTGGTATGCCGGCTGAAAATGCAGCCATTGCCAATAATACCCATCCTGCTGCCTGGACGTATGACAATATAAGCGCCATGCGGGAGCAGCTTAAAAAAATGGGGTTTTCATATGACTGGGACCGTGAAATCGCTACCTGCCATCCGGAATATTATAAATGGGAGCAATGGCTTTTCCTTAAAATGCTGAAAAAAGGAATGGTCTATCGAAAAGAGTCTTTTGTAAACTGGTGTGAGAAATGCCAGACGGTTCTTGCCAATGAACAGGTTGAGCAGGATAAATGCTGGAGATGCTCCCAGACGGTTCAGCAAAAAAAGCTGTGGCAGTGGTTTTTTAAAATAACAGATTATGCCGAAGACCTTCTGATCCATTGCGATAAACTGCCGGGTTGGCCCGATAAAGTAACGGTTATGCAGAAAAACTGGATCGGTAAAAGTGTTGGATCCGAATTAAAATTTAAAATTGATGGCAGGGATGAAGATATTAAGGTTTTCACCACAAGGCCGGACACGGTTTTTGGGGCAACCTTTATGTGTCTTTCCCCTGAACATCCGCTGGTTGAAAGCCTTTCAAAGGGAACTGATAAGGAAGAGGAAGTGGCAGCCTTTGTTCAAAAGGTATCCAGTCAGGAAAGATCTGCCGAGGGGATAGAAAAATATGAAAAAGAAGGGGTTTTCACAGGTGCCTTTTGCATTAATCCTGCAACCCTTGAGAAGATTCCGGTTTATACGGCCAATTTTGTTTTAATGGAATATGGAACTGGCGCCATCATGTCGGTGCCGGCCGGTGATCAGCGGGATTTTGATTTTGCCAGAAAATACGGGCTTGACATCAGGGTCGTGGTTCAACCAAAAGAGGAGACTCTCAACGGAAACACCATGGAAGAAGCTTATACAGGTGTTGGTGTTATGGTGAATTCCGGTGAATTTAATGGGCTGGACAGCAAAAAAGCCATGGATATCATGACAGACTGGCTGGAAAAAAAGGGCAGGGGAAAGAAGACGGTTTCCTATAGACTAAGAGACTGGGGAATCTCAAGACAACGATACTGGGGAGCGCCAATTCCGGTTATTCACTGCCCGGATTGCGGTGTGGTGCCGGTTCCTGAAGCTGATCTTCCCATAAAGCTTCCTGAAGATGCAAATCTTCTTGAAAAAGGGGGGTCTCCTTTGCCGACCCTTGATTACTTTTCAAAAGTCACCTGCCCTGAATGCGGCAGGCAGGATGCAAAAAGAGATACCGATACCATGGATACCTTTGTAGAATCTTCATGGTATTATTTGAGATATTGTTCGCCAAGATATGAAGACGGTATGTTTGACCCTGAAGCCGTTAAATACTGGGCTCCCGTGGATCAATACATCGGTGGCGTAGAACACGCGGTTCTTCATTTATTATATTCAAGGTATTTTATGCGGGTATTAAATACCCTTGGAATGATTGATTTTAAAGAACCGTTCACACGATTACTCACTCAGGGCATGGTCTGCAAGGAGACCATGACATGTCCCGAGCATGGATTTCTTTATCCCGAAGAAGTCATTAAAAAGGATGACGGAAAGTTTGTGTGCACAAGATGCAACAGTGATGTGGAGGTGGGTCGGGTTATTAAAATGTCCAAATCCAAGAAAAATGTGGTCGATCCCAAAGAGCTGCTTGAAAAATACGGCGCTGATGTGACCCGGTTGTTCTGCCTGTTTGCAGCGCCGCCTGAAAGAGATCTTGAATGGAGTGAGGACGGGGTTGAGGGCAGCAACAGATTCGTAAACAGGGTGTGGCGCCTTGCCATGGACTGTATGGAAAAAATTGACGAATCAGAAGTGCCCTTTACCGGCGCAGCCTTCGACCTGTCATCAGCACAGGCAAAGGATCTTTATATCAAAGCAAATCAGACCATCCAAAAGGTCACGGATGATATTGATAAAAGTTTTCATTTTAATACGGCCATTTCTGCTGTAATGGAGCTTGTAAATGTTTTGTATACGATTGATCTTGATTCTGCAGACACGGAATTGAAAAAAGTGATCCTGTTCAGTCTTGAGAACACCCTGTTATTGTTATCACCAATTATTCCGCATTTTTGTGAAGACCTTTTTAAAAAATTGGGTAAAAGATCAGGCAAAACCGGATCAATTATAGAGCAACCCTGGCCTGAATATAGAAAGGATTCTTTAAAAACAGATGATGTTCTTGTTGTTGTCCAGG
>JAFCZY010000074.1 GCA_019314105.1 Deltaproteobacteria bacterium | reverse complement strand
AAATGTAATTGTAAATATCTACCATATTCAAAGGCCATTCCTGACCGTAAGCATCAACAATTTTTTCCCCGTCTTTCGGAAAACAGCCCACTGCATTTGTAAGACAACCCCCGATGTCTGTTCTGTGATAATATGTCACCGTATCCGGCAGGTTTCGATCTAAGACTTCGCGTACTTTGACAAACTCTTTGTTGACACAACCAATATCTATATCATTATCATGATAAATGAATTGACCGTTTCTGTACGCTCCCAGCAAGGTTCCGCCCTCTAAAAAAAATTCAATGTCGGCATCTTCCAAAACTCCTTTGATTATCCGAAACAATTCTAATCGTTCGCCAATTATTTCTTTATTCTTTTTAATGGTTTCTTCTTTATTACCGGTCGTTACATCGCCCCACCAACTTAATTGTTTTTCTTCCATCATAACCTCTTTTCAGCTTCTTCTGTTAAAGCCATGTTAAACAACTACATGGTTGTTTGGTCAAACCACATTTTCATTTTATTAAAATTTTCTCACAGTATCCGGCCATACATAAACAGCAAATTCGTCGTCTTTCCATTATGAACTATTATTGATGGGTTTGGGAAAAGTCAATAAATTTATGTCCGTTTAATGATTTGAATGTCAATTAATATTTTGCACCGGGGCATACATTCTTCCTATAATTTGCGTGAATACATGACCCCCGCATATTTTTTTTGGAAGTTGTTGCTCAATTGAAAGGTTTACTCATCACACTTGATACCGGTAAGCCAACAGGAGTAAAATATCGAATTTTTAAAATATAATCTCAAGCTTTAAATAATTGTAAAAAGCGATATAATGAAGCGATAGCAGAGTAAATTTTTGTTTTTGGGATTAAAAATCTCTGTAATCAAATGGGAGTGTATTATGCAAAAACAATGCCTATACTATAAGAAAATTTATTAATACTTGACATTATAAAATTTTCCTATAGTATATATAAATTGCGCAGATATAAGTGACGCGCAAATGTTTCCTTCTTAAGGTGTATATTCCCAACATTAAAATGTGTTTTGCCCCCCAAAGTTAGAAGCTATTATTTTTTTATTTTTTTTTAGGAGATTGCCAACATGGCTAATGGTACAGTAAAATGGTTTAACGACTCAAAAGGTTTTGGATTTATCGAACAAGAAGACGGCGGAAAAGATGTATTTGTACATCATTCAGGTATCAATACAACCGGTTTTAAGTCCCTCAATGAGGGTGACCGAGTTTCCTTCGACATCGAAGATGGACAAAAAGGTCCTGCAGCAGCAAATGTAACCGTGGTTTAGTTAACCGTTTTATTTGCGTTACAAAAAACGTCATATTGATGACGAAAAAGAGCCCCGGCAACATATCGTTCCGGGGCTTTTTGTTTTTGTTAAAAAACCATTTCCTCTTTGAAATGAACCTTACCTTCCTCCAGAAAGATTCTTATCACATACAGATGCATATCATTGCTGCATAGATTTTTATAATACAAAAACATGTTGTCATCATTGGTATGATTGATAGAAGATAGTGAACCACACATGAACTGGGTAAACGAGTTCCCATTATATAAGTCGGTGGTTCGCATCAATTCCAGTTCATGGGTATGGCCACAAAAAACATTTTCGATTTTATGCTGATGGACAAAATCAATTATGGAGGATGAATTTTTTAAAGGACACTCATCTGTACCCAAAAGAGAATGGTGGATTAGCAACAGGGGCAGATCATGTTCGATGTGATTGATTCTTTTGGAAACCGCATTCAGAACCTCTTTTTCAACATAACCTTCATCTCTATAGAGTTCATTGGAATCAATACTGATAATCAAGACCCGTTTATTATTTACGATAATTGATTTTGTGAAATTTATATCGGTAAAATTGTCTTTGACCCGGGTTATCTCACGGTTCAAAAACAGGTGCTGTTTCTTGGTTCTCTCCATTTCAGGAATATAGATGATTTCAGGGTTGTAAATATATTTCCTGAATAATTCATGCGAGCGCATATTTCTTTTATCATGGTTACCAATGATGGAGATAACATTTTTACATTGAATGGCTTTTAAGAAGCGTCCTGCCTTGATATATTCATCTTTCATTCCATCGGTTGTATTGTCGCCGGTGTTGATAACGATATCGGTGTCAAATGAATTGATCTTTTTCAACAGGGCTTTATCATTGCCGTCCCAGTGACGGGGGCCGAAATGCAGATCTGAGATGTGTAAAACATTCATGCTACTCCTTGCTGACAATAAGGCTTGCCGAATTTTAAAGAAATATAACTTTTTTATTACTATATTCATGTTGATACGTTGGGTCAAACCATATTCCACCTATTGGTTAATAATAGACAGTTTAATTTTGAATCAATTCCCATTGAGTTACCTGGGCCAACATGGATTTTCAGTAAGCAAAAAAAATGCCAGTTAATTTAAAAAAAGATATAGAGCTTGACTTTTAACTGTATTCTTATACCATGAATGGAGTTGTACTGTTAAAAATGACGTAAAAATGTTTCCGCTTTAAGGTGTATATCTCTAGTTACCCGCAAGTGGTCTGCCCCCTAAGTTAGAAGCCATTATTTTTTTCTAAACAATTTGTCTGCCGTGCAAAAAATTTCATCCTCGAAAAAAGGGTGTCATTTTTTGAATACGTTAACTTTTTAAAAGAGGATGTCTATGATATTTAATAAGAACCTTTATCCCCAAAGACGCATCACAACCGCCTTGCTCCTTGCAGCCGGTACAGGAAGTCGCCTGTTTCCCTTGACGCAAAAATCACCCAAATGCCTTACCCTTGTTAATGAAACATCCATATTAGAACGGTTGATCAAAAGCTTGAATCAACACGGATTTAAACGACTTGTTGTGGTTACCGGCCATCTGGAAGATTGTATTCGAAATTTTTTAAAAACCCGGGCCGGGAACATTAAAATTGAATATGTTTTCAGCCCATTATACAAAACTACCAATAATATATATTCTTTATGGATGGCGCGAAAAATTATTAATGAACCATTTATGCTCATTGAAAGTGATCTTATTTTTGATCCGTCATTATTAACGGAAATGCTTTATCCTGACAGGATTGCCATTGCACGAATGAAACCTTGGCTGAACGGCTCAACCGTCACACTCAATTCATCAAACAAAGTTAATGCTTTCCATAGCGATGCAATCAACGGATCAAATGAGATCAGATATAAGACAGTTAATATTTACAGTCTTTCTGTTTCATCATGGTACCGGGTAATCGAAAAACTGAACCAATATATTCTGGCCGGCAGGGTAAATGATTATTATGAAGCCGTATTTCAACAAATGGTGCTTGAAAAGTCCTTATCCCTTCAAGCGGTTCATTTTGACCATAAACCTTGGTATGAGGTTGACACTATTGAGGATCTTGCATGTGCTGAAAAATTGTTCCCGGCAAAAATTGGCAGGCCGCTTTCTTTTTATGGGTTAACACCAAACAATATAGAAATAACAGACATACCTGCCCGTAAATCCGTTGTAAAGGAAAGTCCTTATGCCTGATCCTGATTATAAAAACCAGATAGAAAAATATGAATATATTTCAGGTCAGCATGGTGGATATTATCGCCATGATTTTATTGATCATGCGTATTTATATAACCTTTACTTCCCGCCTGAAGAGGTGTTTACTTGTTTTAAAAACAAAATCCATGACCTTGTCTTGAACTACCCTGTTGCACAGGATGTGCTTGCTTCTCTTGTGGGCAAGCTGATCCATCAAAGGCCTGAACACATTGTTGTCGGTAATGGAGCAGCAGAACTGATAAAAATTGTTTCGGGCCACATTGCCCGAAAAATTATTGTTCCAGTGCCTTCGTTTAACGAATATGTGAATGCTGCACCAACAGGGTGTGCCATAGAATTTCCCCTTGAGGTACCCTCTTTTCAACTGGATGTGGATAAATTTGCAGCTCGCATCATTGAAGCCGGGGCTGATATTGCCGTTGTAGTCACACCGAACAATCCAACCGCCATGGCTGTTCCCAAATCCGATTTGATACGTCTGGCAAAAAAACTGGCCGGTCATGACTGTCAATTGATAATTGATGAGTCCTTTATTGATTTTGTTCAGGAACCGGATCAGACATCCATGGAAGATCAAGTCGAGACGTATCCCAATATCGTAATTTTTAAAAGCATGAGTAAAGCATTCGGTATCTGTGGTCTTCGAATTGGCTATCTTTTGACAAAAAATTCCAATTTTATAAAAGCGGTCCGTCAAGGCGTCCATATCTGGAACATAAATGGATTTGCTGAAGAATTTTTAAGGATTTTGCCTGACTATCGTGACGTCTTTATCAAAAGCTGCAATCAGGTAAAAAAGGATCGGGATAAACTTTATAAAGACTTAATGGCTTTTTCAGAACTCACTGTTTATAAACCAGATGCAAACTTTATTTTTTGCCGATTGCCGGATACCGGACCCAGTGCGCCTGAATTAACAAAAAGATTATTTGTTGAACATAATATGTACATCAAACACTGTCAGGGTAAAACCATGCCCGATTCAGACCGATATATCCGTATTGCCGCCCGCACCAAAGAAGAAAACACCAACTTGGTTCAGGCCATGGGATTAATTCTGGGTGCCAATAATAAATAGAGGGGAATGTATGAGCACATCACAATTAAAACCGTCGCACGAGACAGGGATGCTCTGGTTTGCTAAAGATCTTCCCAATCTGTGTTCTCTTGCTGGGCTTTTATGTGCGCTGTTGGGAATATACTTTGCAGTGTTAAAAAATTTTCCAGCAGCCATTATCGGAATGATATGGGCAGTCCTTTTTGACTGGGGTGATGGCATTATTGCCCGTAAAATCAAGGGCAGAACAAATGAACAAAAAGATTACGGGGCACAATTGGATTCATTGATTGATATGGTAAGCTTTGGAATCTGCCCGGCTGTTTTTCTTTTAAGCTATGGCAACTTCAGCCCTTGGTTCCTGCCAGGCGCTTTTGTGATTGTCGCTACCAGTGCAATACGCCTAAGCTATTTCAATATTTTCGGTCTTGTTAACAGCACAACATACAAAGGGCTTGCATTAGACAACAATGTTATTCTTTTTGCTTTTGTTTTTTTATTTGAACCCTTTTTCAGTCCCGCCTTTTTTTCAATTCTACTCTATATAATGTTCATGATCATGGCTGGGTTTAACCTGTCACCCCTTCGAACACCAAAATTTTCCGGCAAATGGTTTTATATACTAATCATTTATACTGTTGTATTGACAATTATATACTGCTGGATATTATCAACCTGAGTATAACAACATTAATTAAAAGGTGATTAGATGGGAACTCTATAGAAAATGCACAAATTTCAATAATTGGGAAGTAGTTGAAGTTTATGTCATAGGCTTTGATTTTTAATGGCTTTATCAACTTTTTAAAATAGATCACGAGACATCAATAAAAACCAAGGGGGAATTCATGGCTAAAGGAAGAGATACTCAAAAAAATGTTAAGAAAAAATCAGAAAAAACTTTAAAAGAAAAGCGCAAAGACAAGAAAGCCAAGAAGGGTAAGATTTAACACTCAAGACTTATTATTCAATTCATAGTGATCATCAGCACTATAATTTTAAGGATATCAAATATTCTCTTGAGTATTCTGGTAAAAAAAGTTTTCTGTTTTTAGCTGAAAAATTCATGCCCCCAAAGCGACTATATTGTCTATCTATATGGGATTTCGGCTGGAAACCAACTGCGCTCACTGGTATTTTAAAGACTCAGTCCAGACGAAATTTGAGCACCCCTATATATGGTATGTCAAGTTTTTCAGAATCGAAATTTCAATTCTATTATATGGGCTGAGGGTATCATCCCCGGCAATTCTTCCGTATTCAAGTTGATAATATAAAAATATCATGGCTTCATATCACGGTAACACTACCACCCACACTATGCCCTGTTTTATTATTCCAAATCAAAATGAATTGCCGCCATTGCTGAATATAATTCTGTTGATTTTATGAAGTTTAAAATGATTGTAATTTTGAACTTTGTTTAATATCTTGAATTTGAATCGATTCTTCAGACAATAAAAATTTCCATTACTTTTAGGAAATCTCGAAAGAATGCTGGATGGAGGCTAAAATGATATTTAAAGACGAACATAATTTTTCACTTTTCCCGAAACTTTTATTTATGACTTCTATTATTACTGTGAGTCTTTTGGTCAGCTACTTAACGTTAAAAGATGTGAGCGAACTGGCTTCCTGGTTAAAGCCATATGCAATAGGCGGTGATTTTACACGTCAAGCTGTTCTGATATTTTGTTTGTTTTTCTATATTTCGAGATTATTTATCACTGTATTTATTTTCCTTAAACGTAAAATGGAGTGGAGTGAGATGCTCGTAGTTTCAGGTCTGATGTCATTTGCATTATTTTCTTTTGCCAAAGTAGGAGGGAACAGCAATCAACCTATTGGGATTATGGATTATTTTAGTATATTTTTATATCTGTTCGGTTCATGGCTAAATACATATTCGGAATACACAAGATATGTTTGGAAAAAGCAGAATGAAAATAAAGGACAAATCTACACTGAGGGATTGTTCAAATATTCCATGCATATCAATTATCTCGGTGATATTTTTCTTTTTATAGGTTTTGCTCTGATTACACTTCAGTTCTCAATGTTATTCATTCCATTCGTCATGGCATTAAATTTTGTTTGTTTTATAATTCCTCGGCTTGATAGATACCTGGCATCTAAATACGGTAAAGAGTTTGAAGAATATGCTAAGAGAACTAAAAAGTTAATTCCAGGAATTTATTAACTATGAAAAAAGACGGTGGGTTAATCAGGAATTGGCAAATCCATCACCTGATTTTACCAGATATAGAAGGTTTCGAAGAGGAATTTTCTGCTACTTTCCCCGGCGCTTTGCTTGATCCTGGACCCCTGAAGTTCAGTGGTACGGTTGTTGAAGATTCAGCTGGTAGATATAAACCTGGCTGGCACATGATCTCATCATATATCTGCTCAATTGATCGGAAAAAAGGGATTATTGAAACAATGAATACCATTTATAAGGTTATAGATGAGGGCAATGATGAATTGCCGGATATGGGTAACAATATTTTAAATGTTTTTTATTGAAAAATATTTATGGGATCTGAACAATAATGTTTTTGATCTCCAAATAAGTTGAATATCAGGATAAGATTTTGGTTATACTTTTGTATGTATAAAGTTGAATCAATGATAGGATAATTAATCTTGACTGATCAAACTGGATAAATATAGAGCAAACATATATATTTACCACGGAATTTTAATAGTTCGTGATTACTGAGAAAAAAGAAGTTAAACTTTCCAAACATAGTGAACAAAATTCCTTTACAGCTATACAAAGAGTTGATAGAATTCTATAATATTAATCGTTGAAATTATTTTCTACTGAATTGAGCTAATACTAAAATCATGAAATATAACCAAAAAGATTATCATCGAAAAATAGCTCTTTATTTAAAACAAGATTGGTTATTAAGTAAGAAAAATGAATTAGACGAGTTAGTAGGGTTTTGTGGAGA
>JAFCZY010000411.1 GCA_019314105.1 Deltaproteobacteria bacterium | reverse complement strand
ATGATGTCACCGGCTGCGGGAAAAAGAGTGGCCGACATTGCAACAGGCAGGATGGACAACAAGGATAACCCCTTACGCTATAGTCGGTTTGAAGAAGGAGATTTTGAAAAGGGAGATACTTTCCTAAAATGAAAAAAAAGGTGTATGCCATAGCCTGCGCTGTTCTGGCCATTGATATGAAACACAGTGCTGAAAAACTGGGACTTGATATCGAGTATAAATTTCTGGAAGCCGGGCTTCACAATACCCCCAAACTGCTGAAAGAAAAACTCCAGGCCGCCATCGACGATATCTCGGCAAACGGTTTATGTGATCACATTATTATTGGATACGGTATTTGCGGCAAAGGCACCATTGGGGTACACTCCCGTTCCGTTCCGTTGGTTATTCCCAAAGTGCACGATTGCGTGGCTCTCTTTTTGGGCGGGGATCAGGCGTATAAAAATGAATTTAAAAAATTTCCCGGGACGTATTATCTTTCAGCCGGATGGTGTGAAGAAAAAACCGAGCCCATGTCCCAGAGAAACCAATGGGCGTATTTTGGCGATAAAAAACTGAAGTTTAATGATCTGGTTGAAAAACACGGCAAAGATGCGGCTCAACAGACCTTTGATTTCTTAAATTCATGGCAGAAAAACTATCAACGAGCAGCTTTTATTGAAACCGGTGCAAAAACATCTCCCCGGTATGAAAAATTTGCTCAGGAAATGGCCAGGGAATACAACTGGGAGTATCATAAGATAAAAGGCGGTCAGGCATTAATCGAAAAAATGATTGCTGCTGATCATTCAACATCTGAAATCCTCTTTGTTCCCCCCGAACACGTAATAGGATTTGATGCCATACAGTCCACGCTGTCTGCCAATCCCATTCTGGATCATGATATAAAGACAAATAATACCGATTCCAGAAAAGAAAAAAAAAAAAAAAAAATACATATCGATTCCTACATAAAAATCGGTTTGGGTATTGATGCCGGCGGTACCTACACCGATGCTGTTATCTACGATCTTGAAAAAAAGAAACCATTTTGTAAAGCAAAGTCTTTGACCACAAAATGGGATTTTACCATTGGCATCAAAAAAGCCTTAAAAAAGCTGGATCAGGAAAAACTGCGAAAGATAGAACTCATTTCTTTGTCCACAACTCTTGCAACCAATGCTATTGTTGAAAATGAGGGCCAAAAGGTCGGGATGATACTCATGCCGCCCTATGGTCTTGGTATTGATAAACATATTCCCCACCACCCAAAATCTGTTATTAAAGGGCAGCTTGACATCACAGGCAGGCAACTTCTTGCCATTGATCCGGACGAAGTAAGGCAGCAAGCTTCACAAATGGTTGAGAATCATGGAGTAACCGCCTTTGCCGTATCCGGTTATGCAGGATCTATCAATCCTGAACATGAAATCCAGGTCAAAGAAATTATTCATAAACAAACAGGTTGCTTTGTTACCTGCGGCCATGAATTATCTGACACCTTAAATTTTCAGACCCGGGCGATTACTGCCATGCTCAACGCGAGGATTGTTCCACGGCTGGCCGGATTACTTCTGGATCTTGAAAATGTCATGGCAACTCTCGGCATTCATGCCCCCATTGTTGTCGTAAAAGGGGATGGCACTCTGATGAGTTCAACCATGGCCAAACAACGGCCGGTTGAAACGATTCTTTCCGGACCGGCTGCCAGCGTGGCGGGCGCCAAACATCTAACCGGTATTAAAGATGCACTGGTTGTGGACATGGGCGGGACAACAACGGATACGGCTGCTCTGACAAATGGCCTGGTAACGCTGAACGAACAAGGATCAAATGTAGGTGGCCACAGAACCCACGTGAACGCTCTTGAAATTCGAACGGCCGGCCTTGGCGGGGACAGTCTGATTGCATTTGAAAAAGGCGAATTTTTCATCGGGCCCAAAAGAGTGGCCCCCATTTCATGGCTGGGACAAATGGTTCCAGGAACAAAAGAAGCATTACAATTTTTAAATCAAACCCAACAAGACCTCATTCCATTGATGAACTGGCTCAAAAAACCGATGTTTTCTCTGACAACAGCCTGCCCCTTCGACGGCTTGAAGAAAATTTTATCATTCAGCGGTGCGGACTCACTTTGACCGATCTTTTACACATCACAGGACAATTTATTAAATGGGACAGGCAGATTGCCAAAGAATACTGCGACATGTTTTCTTTTTTATCTAAAAAAGAAACACCGGAATTAACCCGGTATCTTCTAAATATGGGGGTTAACCTTCTCACCCTTGAACTTTTAAAACGTCAGCTGGATGACGAAGTAGATCCCGAAGCCCTGCACACTTGCCCGGTATGTAAAGTTCTGATGCATCATCTGTTGACCCAAAAAAATCCCCATTATGAGGTTTCCATAAACCTTAAACGCCCGGTTATCGGTATTGGGGCCCCCATTCAATATTTTCTTCCCAAAGCCGTCAAACCCTTGGGTGCCA
>JAFCZY010000410.1 GCA_019314105.1 Deltaproteobacteria bacterium | reverse complement strand
ACTTCCCAACGACAAACTTGATAGCCTGATCAAAGGATTTTTAAGGAGTGTGTCCCATGGAATCTGATCAACTCAGATATGATTTAAAGATTATTGCCTCATGGATCAAACCTGAATCCAGAATATTAGGCCTCGGTTGTGGAGAAGGAGATCTATTATATTGGCTTAAAAAAGAAAAAAATATCAAGGAAAGGGGCATAGAGATAGAAGAATCAAAGGTCGTAAAATGTATTGAAAAAGGACTCTCGGTTTTACAGGGTGACATTAATGAGGAAATTGAAGATTACCCGGACAATGCCTTTGACTATGCCATCTGTTCCCAGACCCTTCAACAGGTCTATGAACCCTCAACTCTGATCCATTCCATGATGCGGAAGGCAAAAATGGGGGTTGTCAGTTTCCCGAACTTTGGCCATATTAAGGTCAGGATGCAATTGGCACTTACCGGCAGAGCACCCGTGACAAAAGAGCTGCCCTATTCATGGCATGACACCCCGAATATCCGGGTCTTAAGCCTGAATGATTTTGAAAAATTTTCCAGTCAGGTCGGATTTAAAATTCTGAAAAGGGCGGCCATTAATACAAAGGACAACCATCGCCATGGCAAAATGGTAAACTTTTTGCCCAACCTTTTTGCCACCTACGGCATTTTTTTAATCGGTAAGGAATAAACATGATAAATACTAAAACAGACAAAGAAATAATTGATAAAATTATTAAAATCAAACAGGCGCTTGGGAACAGACTTGTCATCTTGACCCATCATTATCAAAGAAAAGAAATCGTTGATCTTGGAGATTACCGGGGGGATTCTTTTGGACTTTCTCAGAAAGCTGCCATGGATGAAAATGCCCAATACATTGTTTTTTGCGGAGTTCATTTTATGGCAGAAAGTGCGGCGATTCTTGCCAAAAAACATCAGATTGTACAAATTCCTGACATGACTGCAGGATGCTGGATGGCGGATATGGCAGATTCTTACCTGGTTGAAAAAGCCTGGAATGACGTTACCGCCATTGTGGGAAACCATACTGTAACGCCCTTGGTTTACATGAATTCTGATGCCTATATCAAAGCCCATTGCGGGAAAAATAATGGCGCGGTCTGTACGTCTTCCAACGCGCCCAAAGCCTTTGAATGGGCATTTAGACAAAGAGAAAAAATCTTTTTCTTTCCGGATGAGCATCTTGGCAGAAATACCGGGAATCGTCTCGGTATCCCGGAGGACAAGATGATTGTCTGGGACCCTGAAAAACCATTGGGCGGCAATACTGAACAAGATATTAAAAAGGCCAAAGTTTTTTTATGGAAAGGATATTGCCTGGTTCATACACGATTTACCATTGATGACATGGAAACCATTCGGAAAAACTTTCCTGACGCAAAAATTGTTGTGCACCCGGAATGCACCCAAGAGGTTGTAAAGGCATCAGATGCAGTAGGTTCTACAAGTTTTATCGTCACCTATGTGGCCGATGCCCCGACAGGTTCCACGATCATCATCGGCACGGAAATCAATTTGATCAAACGGCTTGCCACGGAATATCCAGACAAACAGATACTCCCGTTAAAAGAGTCATTGTGCCCAAACATGTATAAAATCAATTTAAAAAACCTTTTAGCCTGCCTTGAAAATATTGGAAAAACAAACATTATCACGGTTGATAAAACCATAAAAAAGGATGCCGTCATTGCCCTTGAGAATATGTTGAACTTGTAAATTTGAACGGCCACTATTCCAGAGCTATTATTGTAGGATGAAAAAATGATGACATTTCCACCACCCTCAAGATATTGTACCAGGCTTTAATTCCAAAGTATTGAGATTGTTAATAATAGTCCGGGCCTTTAATTTCCGTATTGGAGGAGAAAAATCATAGACATAGTCTACTGTATGAAATCTTTATGATACCGGTACAAATTAAAACAAAAATGATGCAAGTTATGTTGATGTTTTGATCACTCCACTACGGCTTATACCTTTCCATGAAGACACTTTGTATTTTCAATATTGATTGCAATTATATTAAACTTTTGTTATCGAACTAATATCTCACCTATCAAGATAGGTGAATCAAATGAATTTCATTTTTTTGCACAGACAAATTTTATAGTGGAGAACTAAATGAAAAATCCAATCGCAGAAATACGTTTGACATTATATTCATTAATTAGCGCCTTGGAAACTGACTTGAGAAAAATTTTGCGACGCGAGGTTATTCCATTCAACA
>JAFCZY010000073.1 GCA_019314105.1 Deltaproteobacteria bacterium | reverse complement strand
AAGGTTCCAGTGCAATATATTTTTCATCTATTCCAAAAGAGGTACCAATATGAAAAAAGCCGGTTTTTTTATTTAGAATACATAGTGCCGCACCTTTTGCTTTAAGACCTCGTGTCGTACCGGAAACAATGAGTTTTAACACCTCATTCATATCTGGTTTGGTTTTAGAATGAACAAGCTTACTTACTTCCCTGAATATCCGGTAAAAAGTTTTAAATTGTTTTGATTCAGTCATATATGTTTTTTATTCTTCAAATTAAAAATACGCAAGCGAAAATGATTGTTTCTTGTTTTGAATGTTACCATGCTTCTCTTTCGAGACGTTTGTAAATAAACATTAACTGTTTTTGAGTCAGCTCTCCAATATTTTCATTGATCCATTGCAGATCACCGGATGCAATGGCAGCCTTTGCCTCGGAAGACAATGTATAGTCGCTTAGAGCAGAACTTCCTTCTTCCATTAGATTAATCCAGAATTTTTCATCTTCAGATGTCCGATTCAACACTTTTAGTACTTCTCTTTTCTGAATAGATGTATTGTTTTCCAGATTAACGGACGATAAGTTTTCCCGGTTAGATTTTGAAGTATTTTGATCAAGGGCCTCTTTTATAGCGGATTTAATCTGCTCCTCGGTAAATGGCTTAGTAATAAAATCATGGGCACCCAGTTTCATAGCATTAACTGCCAGATCACTGGTAGCATAACCTGTCATGACGATAACTTCTGTGTCAGGTTTGGTTTCTTTTAGTTGTTTGACAACTTGCATGCCGTCAATATCAGGAAGGCGTAAATCTGCCATAAGAAGATCATAATCATGTTTTCCCATGGCATCCATAGCTTTCGCAACATTTAAATCGTCCTCCATAATTAATATATGAGGATGAATCGTCTTTTCAACGTTAATTATTTCTTGTAAAGCATTCATATCAGTATCCTTTCTTTTTCTATTATTGGTTGCAAATCATAAACTGCACATAGCATGCCACCGGTAGCAAAAAATTAAAAAAATAGAATTATTTATAATTAAAACAGATGGTTATATCACAATATGCCAGAGTGATTTTTTTGAAAAATGTTACCCATGGTTTGCATTTCGTATAAAAAATTATATGATAAATGGGAAATTAACGGTCTTTTCCAAGGAGAGGTGCAAATTTATGATAGTATATTTTAATATACGATATATATATAATTATACTACCCAGACCTATGGGTCTAAATTTATTATAAATTTTTAGAACGTTTAATATTATATTTTTTCATTAATGCCGAAAAATTAGACCGCTGCATTCCGACTATTCTTGCAGCTTCGGTAATATTACCATCCGCTTTTGAAAGTGCCTTTATTAAAAAAGAGGTTTCGATTTTACTAAAATTTTTTTCAAGAAAGCGTTTTTTTGCAGCCTTGAGTTCATCAATATTTCCAGGAACAAGAATGTCATTAGAAGCATCCCCGCGCTTGATTTCAAGGTTGTCATATAAATTTTTCTGGCTTAGCTGATTTTCATCAGACATTATGACAAGTCTTTCCACAACATTTTTCAATTGCCTGACATTGCCGGGCCAGTCATAATCTACAAGGGCATTAAGGGCATCATCTGAAAATCCTGATATTTTTTTTCCGGTTTTACGACTGAACCGTTTAAAAAAATGATATGCAAGTGTGGGGATGTCATCTTTTCTGTCCCTTAACGGAGGGATGTAAATAGGGAATATATTTAAACGGTAAAAGAGGTCCTGACGAAATTTTTTTTCCTTTACCACCTGTTTCATGTCCATGTTCGTGGCTGCTATAATTCGGGCATTTGTTTTTTTTACCTGACTTGCACCGACTGCTTTATATTCCCCTGTTTCCAGAACCCTTAGGAATTTGCTCTGAATATTCAGGTCGAGGTTCGTCACTTCGTCCAAAAACAAAGTGCCGTTTGAAGCAATTTCAAAAATTCCGGGCATTGTCTTATCAGCTCCTGTAAATGCACCTTTGGCATGACCAAAAAGCTCACTTTCCATAAGAGAAGAGGAAAAAGTATTACAATCTACAGCGAGAAACTGATTCGCCGCTCTTTTACTGTGGATATGAATGGCATGGGCAAAGAGTTCTTTTCCTGTACCGCTTTCTCCGTCAAGCAGAACGGTTGTGTCCAATGGTGCCACCCGCTCTATTTTATGAAAAATTTCAACTATTAGGGGGTTTTCCCCAATGATATTATCAAAACTGAATTTATCATAGAGTTGTTTTTTTAAAAAAAGATTTTCACGGACAAGTTTTCTGTTTTCAAATGCTTTAAGGACAGATTTGGAAAGTTCTTTTTCATTGAATGGTTTTGTAATGAAATCGAATGCACCATTTTTCATTGCTTCTACTGCATTCTCAACTGTTCCATGGCCTGTCATAATGATTACACAGACATTAGTTTTTTTTTCTTTAATTTTTTTTAGAATTTCAATGCCGTTTATATCAGGCAGCCTGATATCCAGAAGAACCAGATCAAATGAATTCTTTGCAATTTTTTCAAGCCCGTCCTGACCGGAAAATGATAGGTCAACCTCATACCCTTTTTCTGAAAGGATCATTTTACATCCAGTACAGATAGATGGCTCATCATCGATAACTAAGATTTTTTGTAGATCATGCATTGTTTAACTTTTTATAATTTCTAAATTATTCTCCTTTTTTTCCCTAAATACAGGGCAACGAATTTGACTGCTCAAGTAAATTGGGATAAGTGCAATATTATATGAAAACTGATTTAAAAACAACCTAATTAGTGGCAGACCCTCCCTATTTCGGATATAGGAACTTGACTTTAAGGCGCTAATTATATTATTTATTCGGATCACTAAAAGAAAAAATATTAACCTTTCATAATAAAATTAAGGAAAGTTCATGAGTAAGAATATAGTTGAAAAAATTGATGATCAGGTGAAGATTAAAACCATTCTGGTGAGTGTGTCTGACAAATCAGGTCTGGAGACCTTTATTCCCGGGCTGATTGAGTTGAATCCGGATATTCTGATTTTGTCCACGGGTGGGACATATGGTAAAATAAAAGAGATCCTGGGTGGAAAAGCAGATGCCTGTTTAAAACAAGTATCAGACTATACAGGCCAGCCCGAAACCCAGGGAGGACTGGTTAAAACCCTTGATTTTAAAATTTATTTGGGTCTGTTGACAGAAACTTATAATGATGCCCATCAGGAGGATTTAAACAGAACCGATGCCCGTGCCATTGACATGGTCGTGGTAAACCTCTATCCCTTTAGTGACACCATTGCCAGAGAGGGAGTCAGTCTGGAAGATGCCAGGGGGAACATTGATATCGGCGGTCCCACTATGATCCGGGCATCTGCCAAAAATTTTATCCGGGTAGCATCGGTGGTGGATCCTTCCACATATCCTTCCATACTGGAAAAACTTCAGGCCAATGACGGCTCTTTATCCCTTGAGGACAGGTTCGCCCTTGCCCAGAAAGCCTTTGACCACACCGCAGTCTATGACAGAACCATCAGTCGTTATCTTGCCGAAAAATCAATCAATGACGTTAAATCATGCTATAAATCAGGAGAATAAATCATGCCCAAAGATCTCAAAGAAATGTATAAAACAATTATGGATGATCATTTTACCCCGCAGATGGAAGTCTCTTTTGTTGACGGGGAGAAGCGGCAGACCCTTTTTTATGAAAAGGTGTCATGGGTGATTGACGGGGTGAACAAGGGATTGAGATATGGTGAAAATCCCGGCCAGGAAGCAGCACTTTACCGGCTTGTCAACGGCAATCTTGCCCTTGGCGATGCCCAGACCATTGCCCCGGGAAAGTATCTTGTTTCTGATATTGAACTGCTTCAATCGGGCAAGCATCCGGGAAAAACCAATCTTACCGATGCTGATAATGCCTTGAATATTTTAAGATATTTTACCGATACCCCGTGTGCTGTGATTGTCAAACATAACAACCCTTGCGGGGCGGCAAGGGCACAAAGCCTTGAACAAGCCTATCACAACGCCTATATGGCAGACCGTGTGGCAGCCTTTGGCGGTTGTATCGCTCTGAATAAGGCAGTGGATACTGCTACAGCCCAGGCCATTGCCAGCCAGTATGCAGAGGTTGTGGTGGCCCCTGAATTTGAAGATGGGGTTATCGATATTCTGGGTGCCAGAAAAAATTTACGAGTGATTCGGATTGGTAATATGGATGCGCTTCAAAATTTTATTGGTGAGCGGGTGATTGATTTTAAAAGTCTGATGGATGGTGGGTTGGTGGCTCAGTGGTCTTTTGTTCCCCAAGCCCGGTCTGAAAAGGATCTGGTTGTGGCCACAACTGAATATAAAGGAAAGACGTATACGGTTAATCGAGAGCCCACCCAAGAGGAGTATGAAGACATGCTGTTCGGATGGCTGGTGGAGTCCGGCATTACCTCCAATTCAGTGATCTATGTGAAAAATAATGTCACCGTAGGGATTGGGACCGGTGAACAGGACAGGGTAGGGGTGGCAGAAATCGCCGTGGATAAGGCATACCGGAAACTTGCTGACAGATATTGCTTTGAACGATATCAGGTTTCCTTTGCCGATTTGACAGATGCGGACAAGAGAGCACAAATTGAAAATGATGTTAAAGAAGTCAAGGGCGGTCTTATCGGATCTACCATGGTGTCTGATGCGTTTTTTCCCTTCAGGGACGGTATTGATGTGGGGCTTGCCCAGGGCGTAAAGTCAGTGGTTCAGCCCGGCGGCTCTATGAATGATTATCAATCCATTGAAGCCTGTAATGAGAATGATGCAACAATGGTTTATACGGGACAGAGAAGTTTTAAACATTAAATAATTGGGGTGGGGTCAGGCTTGGCTTATTGATTCCAATAAGCCAAGCCTGACCCCAATCTTTTTTTATGCAAATAAAGAGAGTTGGTCTCTTCTGGCGTCGGCATGCTGGATGGTGACCTGGATGATATCCCCGTACTTGAGTTTGATACCGCTTGAGGGAAGTTTTGCTTCAAACATGAATTCTTTGATGAGTACATTATAGTGATCCCGATAACAATCAAGGACCAAGGCTTCGTAGGCGGTTCCCCGCATGGATTCCAGGTATTTGATAATCCAGTACCGCTTTCTTGATGATTGAACCCTGCCGGCATTGGTAATAACCGGTGTAAGGGTTTGAAGAATATTTTCAAGTTCGGTTTTGGTGTAAGCTTTGTAATATCCAAAAATGGATTTGATTTGCCGCTGCGTTAGCAGGTCATGATATCTTCTGATGGGGGAAGTAGCGGTAGCATATGCTTTGACTCCCAGGCCCGAATGAATTTCCGGATTTGTTCCGACCATGGCACGGCTTAATTGCTTTCTTTGCATGAAATTCAAGGTTAAAGAGGTCTCGATGCCTTTAAACAGCCGTTGTTTTGGTTGTGGCTGGGATCTGAAAACAGCCGGTACATTATTATTTGCAAGGAACTCAGCCATCAGGGTATTGGCAAAGATCATCATTTCAGAAACCAGCATACGTGCCGGATTTTCTCTGTCAATTTTTAAATATCCAATCTCCTGATTTTCTTCGATCCATACATTCACTTCAGGCAGGGTAATTTGAATTGCACCAGCTTTGAGCCTTTTTTCCCGTAATAATGTCGCAATTTTATAGAGGGTGGTAATGGGGTCATCCTTTCCATTTAAAAGATTTGCCCCGGTATAACTCATTTGCTGATGGACTTTGATAATACTGGGAACAATCTCATACCCTTGGATTTCAAAAAATCGGTTCAGTTTAACGATGGTGCTGATACCCGGTCTTATTTCGTTTTCTTTCAGGCTGCAAAGATCCTCGGAAAGATTGGGCGGTATCATTGGCAGCTTATCATCCGGCATGTAAATGGAAGTGGCCCGATCTCTGGCGGCAAGGTCAATGGGGTCATTGGATTTAATATAGGCATCAACATCAATGATATGAACGCCAAGCGTATATCCGGTTTCCGTATTTTCAAGACTGATCGCGTCATCAAAATCAAGTGTGGACTGACCGTCAATGGTAATCAAGGGGATATAGGTCAGATCTTTCCGTAAGGGGTCGTCAAAAAAGTTGGTCGGGGTGGTTATCAGTTTTCTTTCCTGTTCCCCTACCTCTTGAGAGAACTTAGTGGGAATCTGCATGGCCAGAAGATGAGTGTTTTCATTTTGATTCCAGACCCCTGCTTTTACAAAGACATTAAATAATTGTTCAGGTGAATTGAGGGGGGATTTTTTGATAATATTTTTAGCAGTCTGACAGGAATCAGAATCATTCCCAAACAAATAATAGGATTTTAAAACAGTGATAATATTTTGATCAATTGTCGTGTTACTGCCATTTTTATTGTTTAATATATTATTGATCCATGCGGCGCCTTTTTGAATCATGACTTCCCTTTTTTCAGCCGCTTTGATCTGTCTTTTTTTAGCGTTAACCTGTTCGGGTGTGTAAGGGGTAAAAATTATTTGGTTGAATTTAAAATAAAGTCTGTCATAAAAGAAAGCCCGGATAACCGCTGCTTCATGGTCTGAAGTCAGGGGAGGATCAAAACAGAAAAGGGTCATGGTCTCGATATCAATATCTTCAGATTCTTCATGAAGAATTTCCCATAATTCTTTAATGTCGATGGTTTCTGAAAGTTCTTTCCGGTTTTGTGCGAGCTGTTTCAACTGGGTAACAATGGTATCCCGGGCAAGCTCACTGTCAAGACATACCGATGATATATGAGACAGTCGATTTTTAGAAAAATTAACTTCCCGATTATTCTCATTGAGTAATCTTAATTTGCCCTTTATTTCCTGTAATATCACAGCGCAAATGATTTTTTGCTGGTCTATATATTCTACAATGCTTCCTTTGATCATGGTTCTGACAATAGCAGGAAAGAGGGTGTGTTGTCAAATGAACGAGAGGCAAAAACTTGTAAATTAAAGGGGAACACGATAGAATGATTTGTATGGGAAAGAAAGAGAAAAAAAACGTAAGAAAGCGCAATAAAAATGACCTGCCGGTTTTTGATTCCGAGCATGATTTTTTAAAGATATTTACAAAAAAGAAGGAGATAGAGACAGACAAAAAAAAGATTCAAATAAATAAGCATGGGGTGCAGGTGTTGGGTGTTCTGTCTGATGAGCAGAATTTTACGGAAACCCCGTCCAAAGAAAATTTTGCTGAATTGTTGGAGGAATCGTTTAAAAAAGGGGAGGCGCAACCTGTAAAGAAGGCACCGCCTATGCCGTTGCACAAAAGATTAAAACGGTACCCCCCTGTTGAAGTTGAACTGGACCTGCACGGGTACAACGCCATCGGTGCCCAGGTCAAAACCATCTCTTTTATCCACAGTTGCAAACACCAGGGCTTTTTTACTTTAAGAATTATTGTCGGTAAGGGGCTTCATTCCGATCTTGGGCCGGTGTTACCGGATGTCGTTGAGGATGTGTTGCGGGAAATGAAAAAACAGAATCTGGTTATTTGGTATGAATGGGATAAAAAGAAGAAATCTAAAAGCGGTGCTGTGGTTGTTTATTTGAAACAATTTGAACGCTTTGAATGATTATTTTTTTCGGAGCTGATACTTTTTGACTGCCTGATTG
Organism: Deltaproteobacteria bacterium; assembly: GCA_019314105.1. GTDB lineage: Bacteria > Desulfobacterota > Desulfobacteria > Desulfobacterales > Desulfobacteraceae > Desulfobacula. The sequence goes on along the minus strand of JAFCZY010000073.1, from coordinate 854 downwards.
TGCTCCCGGATGGTTTTTGAAAATTGATGAGTGGTATCTTTTTTAGAAACGAAAAATAGATACCCGGTTTGAGCAGGATACAAAGCTGCCTGCAATGACAGGGCCCCGGGGTTTGCAATGGGACCCATGGGGAGTCCTTTGATTTGATACGTATTGTAAGGGGTTATCATGCTAAGGTGTTTCCTTTTAATATTTCCATCAAAATTTTTAATGCCGTATATGACGGTGGGATCACTTTCCAGGCGCATGTTTTTTTTTAGTCGATTATGAAAAACCGACGAGATCAAGGGCCTTTCCGAAGCATCCCCCGTTTCTTTTTCAATAATGGATGCAAGGGTCACCATATCATGGATAGAAAAGCCAAGCGTTTTTGCCCGGGCCTTCCATTGTTCAGTGAAAATAATTTTAAAATGTGTAACCATAGTGGTAATGATATCTTCGCAGGGAGTATCCTTTGGGAAAAAATAAGTGTCCGGGAAAAGATAGCCTTCCAGAGTTGTTGATTGGATGCCCAAAGAAAGAATAAAAGAGTTGTCGTGGCACAGATCCACAAATTTTGTAATATTGCACAAATTTGCCTTTTCAACTAAATCTGCAACCTCTTTTATATTCAATCCTTCCGGAAGGGTTATCCTGTATAATTTAACTTTGCCGTTGATAAGGATTTTAAGAATCTGGTCAGGGGATTTTGCAGCAGAAAGAAGATATTCTCCTGCCTGAAGTTTTTTGTCGGCTTTTTTTATTTTTGTGAATAATTTAAAATACGTGTTATTTGATATGATGGTTTCTTTTTCAAGATTTTTTGCAATGACCGCAAGACTTTGTCCGGGTTTGATGGTAAAAATTTTTTCAAT
>JAFCZY010000409.1 GCA_019314105.1 Deltaproteobacteria bacterium | reverse complement strand
AAATGCTTTTTGGACGCAGAGAACCCGCTGGCTGAGACGGGTATTTTTGGCGTCACCAAAGTAATGTTTCCCTGGCTTGGTATAAGTTGTCCGGTTGCCATGACGTACAGCATCTATGGCAACAGAAATAGTATACAGCATCTTGTCCATGCCATAGATGGAACCAATATATTCTTCACTCTCAAGGCCATTCATGACAGATATAATGGTGGTTGAATCACTGACAAGTTTTTCCAGGCCTTGAACGGCTTCTTTGAGATGATGATGTTTCAGTGCCACAATAATGAGATCGACACTCGAAGTGGCCTCATCAGGGTGGATGGCCGGGATGGCATAAGATTTTCCATTGATAACTAAACCGTTGGTGTTAAGCTTGTCTAACCGCTGACCCTTAGCAATCAATACCGTTGAAAAACCAGCTGTATCGGAAAATCTGCCGGCGAAATAGGACCCCATTGCCCCGGCGCCAAGGATGGCCACCTTTTGAATTTTTTGCACTGATTATCCCTCGATTCTGCACCATCGCTCTGTGAAAATTGTGTGGGCGGATGGAGCTATTTATTTTTTTTCAGTCGGATAGCCGCCAAAACTTGAACCAGCGAAATCTTTACGGACAGGGTGAAAGACATCGACCACCTTACAAGCCCTGACAGCTCGACCGGAGTGGACGACATTCGGTTCCAACACCATTACATTCCCCGGCATCAGATTGTAATTTTTGCCTTCCACTGTTAATTCAAGTACTCCCTCAATAACATTAATCACTTGTTCATTATAATGTGAGTGTTCCGGCAGCAAAGCCCCTTTTTCAATTCTCACATGAAGAACGGTAACCGCATCAGTAGTTAACGCATAAGCTTTGATGCCACTGGAAATTTCTAATTCCGGTAAATCCTTAAATTCTACAAATTCCATTATTTTCTCCTTTACATTATGAGGTTGACTCAGAGCTTACCACATTATTCGTATTTTGGGCTCCAAGGATTTTCAGGTGCCACGTCGGGAGGACCCGGCCGGTATTTAAGTTGCAACCCCTTTAAAAAGTTACGTAACATCTGGTTTTTACACTCACGGTAATGCTTATGGTCCGGCCTGCGAAAAAAGGCACTTAATTCATGTTTGCTAATGCTCACATCAGCCAGTGCTAAAATCTTTATCACATTATCCGCCTTTAAATTTAAGGCAATTTTCAATTTCATGAAAATCGCATTGTTACTTAAACTCTTTTCCGGATCGGGCTGGGGACCGTCTCTTTTGCCCCGCTTATCATTGATCAACCCATTCAAAAAAATGGCCAGCTGTGTATCATTGCATTTTTGATAGGCAGGATCCTCTTCTTTTCTCAACCAATCGCTGATTTGCGCTCGTGTGGTCTTATGACCTGCCAGACTGAAAATAGAAATCATTTTCGAATCACTAAAATCGAAGACATACCGAATACGGCGCAAGATGTCATTCCTATTCATTATTTTAGACCAATCCCGTTTTTTTTCAATTCTAAAACTCCTTTTTTGTATAATCCCCCAACCGCTCTTTTAAATTCTTTTTTGCTCATGGAGAAAATCGTTTTAATATCTTCAGGAGAGCTTTTATCATGACAGGGGATAAACCCTCCAGCCTCTTTTAAAATACTGACTATTTTCCGGGCAGATACTTCCACAGACATATATCCTGGTTTTTTTAAAGTCAGATCAATTTTTTCATCTTCACGAACCCGCATGATATATCCGATACACGTATCTCCAATTGACAGGTCCTGATAGGTTTCGTTGAGGTACAGCATACCAAAGTATCGGTTGTCGATTACGGCCGTAATACCAATTTTGGTAATAGAATGGATAATAAGATCGACCGGTTGACCCACTTTAAGGTCCTTGATGTTTTTATCGCAATTCACAGATATTTGAGTCGTGCCGTACACCCGCTGTGTCTCGTTATCCAAACAGATCTTTGTCAGATATTTTTTTCCGGGCACCATTCTGTCCTGTTGCTCATTTTTGGGCACCAGCAAGTCTTTTTCAAGCCCCCACTCCATAAATGTTCCAAATGAAGTTATATCTTTTGCTTTAAGAAAAGCAAAATCTCCAACAATGCCGGCAGGTCTTAAGGTAGTGGCAACCAGCCGATCCTCAGAGTCGGTGTATATAAACACGTCAAGCGCATCACCAATCGTTAAATGGTCAGAAACATATTTATTGGGAAGCAGAACCCTGTCCTCATCAGAGCTTAGATACAA
>JAFCZY010000072.1 GCA_019314105.1 Deltaproteobacteria bacterium | reverse complement strand
TGCAACGCACTGGTAAAAGTAGGGATAATGATAAAAGCGCCGTCAGGTGTGATTTCTGTGCCATATCCGTCGGTGATGGAGGGTTTAATGGAAATAAAGTCTTCGTCAAGCCGTGCGGGAATCAAGAGTTCTTCGAGGTCATGCTGCTTGCTGATGGGTTTTCCAAGCGCCTGTTCAATTTTTTTTATCCGGACTTTGTTTTTTGACGTAATACTGACCGAAAGATTGGCATTTATTTCTAAGAGATTTTTTAACAAAGATTCCTTGCCTCTTGGAACCTTTGTCAGAAGGCTGTATCCAAGGGGTAATTTTTCCAAATACTCAATAATGTCAGATATGGTTTTTTTATTTTCTGTCCAGTCCAGAGGATCGGAGGCACCATAAAGGGAGATGTCATCATTGTCCTGGTCTGCCATATAATTTAAAATTGTCAGGATAGCTTTATAGGAAAAATGGGATCTTACCTTGGGGAGTGCCCATTCATTGCACCGTCTGCAAAAATTACTGCATCCGGACGTCAATTGAAACGTCATGGCTGTTTTATATATCAGATCCTTCTGAAGACGGTCTAACTCAAGTTTTGTCTCCCAGGTTTGGAAACGAATATAGCAGGTGTCTTTGGAGGATTGTTTAATCGAAAATAGAATCAGTTCTTTCAGCCGGATATGATAGTCGTGGATTTTGTGGGAAGTGTGTTTTGTAAGATCAGGGTAGAATTTTTTAATGATGGTTTGTATCTGGTTTAATCGTTTTTCCGTATTTTCAGAAAATTTTGGATGGGTTCCAATATGGTTGAGAATATTATGGCAAATCTGTTCGACAGCCTGGTGATGGCCATCGTAGACCGCAGTTAAAAGTTGATTCTTTTTTTGTTCTAAAAAAGAATCGCTAAAGGGGACAGATTTCAAATCTGTCCCCCCATGTATCATGGTACAAATTAGCCGCGAACCTCTTCTTTAACTTGAGTTGCCAGTTTGTAAAGGATTGTCAGAACCAGGAAACCTATGGCATAAACCCCAAATGAAATCATGATTTCCGGCCCTGTCGGGGCATATTCCGTTACATGGTGCAACGGAGACGGTACAAATCCGCCTGAAATCATACCCAGAGCCTTATCAATCCATACGCCGAAAATTATCATTGCACAGGTGAAGGGCAATAATGTTTTATTGTTTCTCAATGGTGGAATAAGCAAAAAGATTGCTCCGGTTGTCATGAGTATCATACTGGTCCACATCCATGGGACAAGGGCATGATATCCGTGATACCCGAACAATAGATACTGAACATGGGCTTTATGGCTGGGAATATTGGAATAGTAGGAGACAAATACTTCACACACAAAGAAGAACAGGTTGGCAATAAGGGCATAGCAAACGATTTTGGACAATGTCTGCATGGCTTCCCAGCCCGGATCAAACTTGGTGAATTTTCTGATAATATAGCAAAGAATGATCAAAAAAGCAGGTCCTGCCGCAAATGCCGATGCCAGGAATCGGGGTGCCAGAATGGCCGTCAGCCAGAATCCTCGGCCCGGAAGACCGCAGTAAAGATAGGCTGTTACCGTATGGATACCAATGGCAAAGGGAATGGAAAGGTAAATCAAGGGTTTTGTCCACCAGGCCGGTTCGACCTGATTTCTTTCTGCCTCAAGAATTTTCCATCCAACAACGATATTTAAGAAAAGATAACCGTTGAGAACCAACATGTCATAGAACAGCATTGATTTGGGTGACGGGTATAACATTACGTTGAACGCCCTTGTGGGCTGGCCTAAATCCACGATAATGAAAAGAAGACACATGATAAGAGAGGCAACTGCTAAAAATTCTCCCAGGATGGTAATTCTGTGAAATTTTTCATAATCATGAAGATAATAGGGGATAACAACCATAACCCCCCCTGCTGCAACCCCCACAAGAAAGGTAAAGTTTGCAATATAAAAGCCCCATGATACATCCCGGCTCATGCCGGTGGTCATAAGACCGTTCATGAATTGGTCAATATAAAAAATGCCTCCTGCTCCCATTACAGCGAGCAGAAAGACTATCCATAACCAGTAATTTTTACTTCCTTTAATAGCTATTTCAAGCATACTTTAGCTCCCTTTACATGATATAATAAACAGAAGGCTCTGTACCCAGAGACTGTTTACGTCTGATTGTATAATTTTCATTCAAAAGTACTCGGATATCGGATTCAGAATCTTCAAGATCTCCGAACACGATGGCACCTTCAGAGGCTTCCACACAATGAGGCAATTCGCCTTTAGCCAGCCGCTCAGCACAGAAATTGCATTTTTCCACCACCCCTTTGGACCGGGTGGGGAAGGTTGGATTCACTTCTTCAATAAAGGGTCGTGGGTCCCTGAAATTAAAATTTCTGGAACCAAATGGGCACGCCGCCATACAGAATCTACATCCAATGCAGCGGTGAAAGTCCATCATGACAATGCCGTCTTCTCTTTTAAATGTCGCCTGTGTCGGGCAGGCCTGAACACAGGGGGCATTTTTGCAATGGTTGCAGGTGACAAGAAATGGCAGGTCATGGAATTTTTCCGCCAGGAACTCATCTTCCTTGTCAGGAAAGGCATTATGGAATTCTTCTTCCCAGATCCATTTGACTTCCTGCTTGTGATTAACCGGTCTTGTATTGGGATATTTTTTCTCATCCACTTCAATATTAAAATCAGGTACATTATGGGCTTTATGACAGGCCTCGACAATACTTTCAACCACTTCATCCGTAATCTTATTGGTATCAATCACCATGCCCCAGCGTTGGGCGTGAAGCGCTTTTTTGTTTTTGCTTTTCACCGCATGGGCGGTACCATGAGAATCAGATGCAGCAAAGTTCATTGCCGGAGCAGCACCCAATCCGATGGCAGCAATACCCGCTACTTTAAGAAAGCTTCTTCTGCTCTTTTCCATCATCTAATCTCCTTGGGGTTTGTGTGACATTCCCAGCAATAGGGATCAACCGAAGCATAAGTATGACATTTGTCACAGAATTTTGTCTTATCTTCATGACAGCCCAGACAGGAGTTCTCACCTGTTGAAAGGCTCATATTAAATGAATGGCCATTGGCAGATTCGTACATCCTATCCGCATTCCTTACCACCGAATCTCTCCATTCATCTAAGAGAGCCATGTGATTGGCTCTCATCTCATATTTGTTCAGTACACAGTTTTTTTCTGTCTTGGCTTTACCCAGAAGTTTCGGTTCAGGCGCTGCCTGGGTGGCTGTAATCATATTAAACCAGAACGGTGAGAGCACAGCCAGGACAAAAATGATAAGTCCTGTGATGATAGCGTTCTTATTCATCTTCTTCCTCCTCTGGTTCTACGCCGGGTAAGGGTTCAAACCTCAAATCTTCTGTCCGTCTTTTTTCACCGGGCAGGATCAATGCGTTTCCTACCAGCTCATGGATTCCACAAACTTCCACTTCCGGCACCCAGTATTCCATCAGGGTTGGAAGTGCTGCCCTGTCAATGGCACAAATGGTTCCCAGACTGTTAACACCGAATTTTTCGTGAACATATTTTACGGCATTGGCTCTTGGCAGTCCGCCGGCCATTCTCAGCTCAATATTTTCACCCGCATTCAGGCCAGCGCCTGAACCGCAGCAGAAGGTCAGTTCACGAATGGTGTTGGGCGGCATTTCATAAAAATGATCGCAGCAGTTTTCGATAATATATCGGGGCTCATCCAGAAGACCCATTCCCCTTGCCGGGTTGCAGGAATCATGAAAGGTCATGATACGGTTGGCATTACGGCTCTTATCAAGTTCAAGTTTGCCGTGTTTGATCAGATCGGCTGTGAACTCTGTAATGTGAACCATTTTTGTGGATTTGGAATTCTCAAATTTGGTTCCGGTAATGGGGTTCACGGGCTCTTCAAGGAAATCGGCAGGGCCATTCATGGTATCCATATACTGATTAATGACACGCCACATATGGCCACATTCGCCGCCCAGAATCCATTTGACACCCAGGCGTTTGGCTTCAGCATACATCTTGGCGTTGAGTCGTTTCATGGTCTCATGTGAAGTAAAGAAACCAAAATTACCGCCTTCTGATGCATAGGTGCTCCAGGTCACATTCAGGTCATATTTATCTTTGAGATATTTGAACAGGATCATGTATCCTTCACAGGTGTAAGTTCCGGGATCTGCAAAAACATCTCCGGAAGGGGTGATGAAAAGAATATCCGCCCCTTTTATATTCATCTGAGGTTCAACATTGACACCGGTCACATCTTCAATATCTTCCACAAAGAAATCGATCATGTCTTTAAAGGCATGGGGCTGGATGCCCAGATGGTTTCCTGTCTGGAAGCAATTTGAAACAGGGGTGGCAATCCAGTCAATATTCAGACCGATAAGGTTTAACAGCTCTCTGCCCATGATCGTAATTTCAGCCGTATCAATTCCATAGGGACAGAATACGGAGCATCGCCTGCATTCCGTACACTGAAAAAAGTAATACCACCATTCCTTGAGCACATCCAGAGTCAACGGTCTTGCGCCATTGAGCCGTTGTCCACCGGGGAATTTCTGCAGAATTTTTCCCGCAGTGGTAAAATCGTTTCGGTAAACAGATCTTAACAGCTCAGCTCTCAAGACCGGCATATTTTTGGGGTCACCCGTTCCAAGGAAAAAATGACACTTGTCTGCACATGCGCCGCAGCGCACACAGACATCCATGAATATTTTGAATGTCCTGAACTTTTCCAGACGTTCCTTGATTCCCTGGTGAAGAATTTCCTGCCAGTTATCCGGCAGTTTCCAGTCATCTTCCAGAGGATTCCAGGGCCTGGCATTGGGCAGACTCAATGTCTCTACACTTTCAGCTTTTGCCGCGTAACAATACATTCCCGGCCTGATTTGGGTCGAAGTATCCATCCAACTGGCCGGCTCTGATTTTTTTGTGGGGCCATAGTCTATTTTATTTAATAATTCATCTGGTTTGATTTCGTCAGACATTTATTACTCCTTTTTATCCAGTGGCTTATCCACCGGCAGGCCGGCTTCAATCATTTTTTCTCTGAAGTGATCTTCATACTGTTCATAGGTATGGGTTTCCACATCATAGTTCCAGGGGTTGATATGTCTTTTTGCACGGGTATTGTTTGCCATATTCCTTGTGGGGCTTAAAAATATTCCGCCCATGTGCATGAGTTTGCTGGCTGGAAAATATGCGAAAAGAATACTTACCAGAAAAAGATGCCCATAAAAAAGGCCGCCAACACTTTCAGGAATTGTCGGGCTGAAAGTGACAAGGCCCATGGTAAGTGTTTTAATGTCGATAATATCAACCTTTGTAAAATATCTCATGGATAAACCGGTTGCTGCAATTCCGATGATAAGGAATAACGGAAAGTAATCAGCCGCCTGGGAGATATAGGTAACCTTGGCATCAAAGATTCTTCTTGCCAGCAGAAATAAGGTTGCTGCAAGCAATACAACCCCGGATAAAAGTATCCCGGGAAGCCCCAATTGTACAATTCCGTCAATATATTCCAGCATGTCGATACAGGAGGGGACAGGGGAGGTAAAAAATCTGAAATGTCTTAATATTACCACCAAAAAAGAGTAATGAAAGGCAAGAGCGCCTAACCAGAGAAAAATTTCCCAGGAATAGGAAAGCCGGTTAGATGCATTTTTATTAAATGCTGCTTTTGTGTTTCTGAACAGAGACCTGAAAAGAAAAATTTCCAGAACCATACGTACAAATACACCGGTTGAAGTATCAGGGTTGTCAATGGCGTTCTGTTTTATCCATGGTAGAGATTTTTGTTGCCCGCAAGTTGTCGGTATTCTGAACGGGACAGCAGAAGATGCCCATCCCAGAACTTTATATACAAATCCGGCAAGGAAGGCTATCATCGCTACATAAGGAAAAACAATTCCGAAGAACCACTGAAGCCCTGCTCCCTCAACTCCTGTGTATGCTACTAAAAAAAGCAGAAAAACAGCTGTCAGGGGGATCAAGTACTTTTGATTCATATTATAACCACCTCATTGTTTTATGCAGGACAAACCTAAATTTTGTCATGCATGTTAAGATTTTTTCGAGCCAAGGAGATCTTCTTCCGTCAGCTCAGCTACTAAACCTGCCCTTTCAAAGGCTCTGTGAATCCGCCGTTTACTTTCAGTGGCCTTTAAAAGGAATATGTCTTCTTTACATTTCATAAGCCTGTTAAAAGATGCCAGGGCGATCTTATCAACAAGCTTGTCAAATTTTTTGATTACACTGTCATCAAGAATCTTTTCGCCAATTTCTTTTAAGGCAAAAACAAAGCTGACAGCCTCTGAAGCAGAAAATGCCTGTACCGCTCTGATACGGATGACCGGATCAAGCGCCTTTTCAAGCATTTCCTGATTGAAATCACCTAAGATAAGATCAAAGACATCTTCAATGGTTTCATGGGTAGCCGCCCCTACAGGATTGTCAAACCGGTTGGAGTCTTTCCCCAGTATTTTTGCGCTTTGTGCAGGATATGTATCGATTGTTGCCCGGAACCATTCTTTTACAATGGCACCCTTGTTTTTCTTAAGTATCTGTTTTAAATCCATATTTTTTTAAATAATATTATATAAAAATAATAATATCTCCTTAATATAATTGTTAGAAGGATATAAACTGACTTCAATTTTATGTCAAGGGTTAATGCGCCTAAAACAGCAGCTCCAAACAAAAAAAAAGGGATTGAAAGCCAAAGCTTAAAATCCCCAGAATATTTATTAGTGGCGGAGAAATAGAGATTCGAACTCTAGATAGGTAACAACACCTATACTCGCTTAGCAGGCGAGCGCCTTCAGCCACTCGGCCATTTCTCCGCATGTAGTATTGTGGCGGAGGAGGTAGGATTCGAACCCACGGAGCCTTTCGACTCAACGGTTTTCAAGACCGCCACTTTCGGCCACTCAGTCACTCCTCCGAAAATAACCCAGATTGTATATCATTTTGCCCAAAACAGGTCAATACTTAAGTGACATCCTTAAGTGACAAAATTAGAATTTGATAAAACCATCTTATCATTGACAGGGAAAATAGTTGCGCTATAGTTAAAGGATTTTAAGTTAACCAAATCAACAGGAGATAATAGATGAAGCAAAAAATAAGATTTGAGAAAAATATTAAAGGTGGGAAAGTCACAATTTTGGAATCCAGTGAAGTGGATCCCGGTGTTGTCATACTGCTCCATGAAGAAGCGTATAGCCTTGAAGAGATGGCAAAGGCGTCTGAAGAAGGGGCCCAGGCTTTTTTAAAATTGATGAGACGGCGAAGTTTTTTCCCTTCCTCATACCTTTCTAATAAGCTGTTTGAGAATACGATAGACTTCTTTAAAAATGACAGCGAAAAAAAAATTATTATTGAATATAATGATGTCGAAGCTTTTCCCAAAGAGGAAGATTTCCAGTTGGATGATGATGTAGAGATTGATAAGATTTTGGAGGAAGATGGGACCACTGACGAAGATGAGATTAAAGAAATAGATTCCAAAGATGACACACCTAAATTTACCCCTGAAGATACGTCTGAACACGAAAATTAGAGCTGATAATGAAACTAACGATCAAAAAAATTGTTCTTGATGCAGCTCAAAAAGCCTATGAAAAAGGGTTGTTGAAC
>JAFCZY010000408.1 GCA_019314105.1 Deltaproteobacteria bacterium | reverse complement strand
TCTGGCCTGTTCTGCCTTTGTATTAATGGCCCTGGCACCGCCAAATTTTTCAATCAGGTTGCATAGTTCTCTCATTTGTTTATTATCAGGATTTGTGATGAGCTGGTTAACGATGTCGAGATCCTCTGCTTTAATTTTTAGCATTTCTTTAAGGTCTGTCATGGCGATTCCTTTCTTGTTTTTTCATTTGTGTCAGGAATTTTTCTTTTTCACCTTCCATCATGTGATAACAATGCTGGTCTTCCGGAAATTTGCCTTCACGAACATCGGCACAATAGGCTTTCATGGCATCGGTGATGATGGTAGCAACGTCACAATATTTTTTAACAAATTTGGGGGTGAATGCCTGGAATTGGCCAATGAGGTCGCTGACAATCAAAAGCTGCCCGTCACACTCTTTGCCTGCACCGATTGAGAATACCGGCATGGTCAAGGTGTCAGCAATATACTGGGCCACTTCCGGCGGGACTGCTTCCACCAGGAGCATGTGGGCACCGGCTTCCTGCACCGCCAGGGCATCTTCAATCACCAGGGCGGCATCTTTGGCTGTCCTGCCCTGGGCTTTGTGCCCGCCCAGCGCTCCCGAACTCTGGGGGGTGAGACCGATATGACCGATGACAACAATTCCCGCTTCCACAATGGCCTTTATTCTTGACGCCACCCGGGTGCCGCCTTCAAGCTTGATGGCGTCAACATCTGCTTCCTTGAGAAAACGGCCGGCATTATATACCGCATCCTCATCAGAGGTCTGATAGCTCATAAAAGGCATGTCACCAATGACATAAGTATTGGGGGCACCACGTCGAACAGCATCACAGTGAACAATGCACTGGTCCATGGTAACGGGAATAGTTCCTTTGTACCCATAGACACACATGCCAAGGGAATCACCCACAAGAATCATATCAAGGCCTGCAGCCTCTGCAAACTGGGCCGTTGGAAAATCATAGGATGTCAGCCAGGTGACTTTTTCGCCATTTTTTTTCATTTTATAAAAATCATGAATTGCTTTTTTTTTCGCCATTTTTTCTCCTTTTTGTCAATCATGCATAGCTTTTTGTTAAGTCAAAGCTGCGTCAATCGGCCATCCCTGATCAGGTTTAACTTCTGCATATACAACAAATGTCTCGATTTTTCCCATGCCCGGAATGGTAGCCAGCTCTTCCTTGACTAATTTACCAAGGTCACTGATATCCGGGGCAACCACATGCAAAAGATAATCAAACCGGCCCGTGATATGATAACAGGCCCTAACGCTGGAAATTTTTTTGATTTCGTTTTCCAATACCTCAATATCCTTTACCTGATGGCGGTTAAGGGAAACACAGGCAAATCCCTGGGCTTTTAGTCCCAGTTTTTCAGGGTCCATAACCGCCCGGTATCCTTTAAGGATTCCCTTGTCTTCAAGTTTTTTGACCCGGTCCAGCATGGTGGAAGGTGCAAGCCCTACCTCTTTGGCAAGTTCGCTGTTCTTTTTTCGCCCGTCCTGTTGCAATGCTTTTAAGGTATGCCTGTCAATATCATCCATGGGGTCTCCAAAATTAAATTCGTTATTTTGGTTAAATATATATAGAATAATTCGATAATTTATTATTTATACCGAATAAAATTGCAATGTCAAGGATAAAAATAAACAAATTTTATAAAAAGATATGGATTTTTAAATAGCGGCATCGGGCTCAGTGAGCATCAGTCTTCTGAGACTTTTGACAGTCTGCTTTCCTGCGCAGGCAGGTCGCTTTATCAGAAGACCGGAGCTACTGGCCGAAACAGATTTAGGCAGGGTGCCTGAACCCGATTATAATGGATTTATTTATTGTATTAATTTTTCAACTTTAACGGCCCCTACTTTAAATTCCGGTATTTTTGCAAGCGGGTGAAAAGCATTGGAGCTGGTTAAAATATTGGTCGGATTTTCACCAAAATGTATGAGCAAAAATAACGTCCCGGGTTTTACAACAGTCGTTATTCTGGCAGGCACTTCCATTTGACCTCTTCTTGAAGTCAAGAGGACCATCTCATTTGGTTCTATTCGCATTTTATCCGCATCTTTTGGATTAATTTCCACATATCCGGTTTTTTGTTCCACGTCCAGATGTTTTGATACCCTTGTCATAGTGCCGGTATGAAAATGGGCAAACATCCTTCCGGTCGTAAGCAGGAATGGATACTCTTCACAGGCAAGTTCTGCCGGATCCTTATATTCAATCGCATGGAATTTGCCTTTCCCTCTGGTAAA
>JAFCZY010000407.1 GCA_019314105.1 Deltaproteobacteria bacterium | reverse complement strand
CGTCCAGGTGACCGGGAAGATCGAGCCGGGACAGGATTTGTATATTGCCATTGCGCAAACTAAAATGTTTGCGCCTAAAGATACGGATGGCACATTTGAGGTTAAACGGTTTAAAAAAGACAGCAAAAAGAAAGGATTTTCTCTGGATACAGAGATTCCCCCCCTTTATTACATGATTACCAATGTGCCGGAAAAATTCGGTAAAGTGGATAAAAAAAGATTTGGTGGCCCTTCTGTTCTTCTGAAAAAAGGACAGGGGCTTTACAGCACTACCATGTTTTATCTGAAAAAGAAATTCGGTGATATTGATACAGATGCTCAAGGCATGCTCGGACCCATCAAATCAGACGAGCAGTGGAATTTTTTCAGGTATGCGAATGAGAGTGGCTATGGTATCAATACCATTGTTAAAGAAGGCAACAGAAAAGGCAAAGTGGTTATTTTTTCACGATCCGTCATTGGTGACCAGTCCAGCGGCAATTACTGGGATAAAGGTACTTCTGTGAAACTGGATAAAGCAACAGGTGAATTTACAGCCTCCTTTAAATCCTTCAGGCATACTCCCCCTGACACTAAATTTGATGTCTATGTGAATGGGGCTAAAATAGGCGATTATAATGTAGAGAAAAATGGATTCTGGCTCTCCAAAGGATACCGGTATATGAATCCGTTATGGATTGTTATCGGTGCGATTCTCGTGGGAACCTATTTTTCCATGATCGGTGCTGCCGGTGGTATGCTCATGGCAGCTTTCCAGGTGTTGGTGGTCAACACCATGGGACCTGTGGGGATTAATGCAGCCAATGTATTAAAACCTTCCAATATTGCACTGACACTGTTTTCTCCTCTCGGATCATTTTATAGGTATGCAGTGGTTGAAAAACGGGTTGCATGGCCAGTGGGACTCTCCTTTGGGGCAGGTATTTTTATTGGTTCCATTTGGCTGGGTAAATATGTATCAGCCATTCTTCCCATGAAAGCCTATAAAGAATGGCTGGCTGTTCTCTGGTGGTTATCATGGGAGTTAAGACCTTGATGGAAATGACGCCTAAGGCCATGAATAAAAGAAAAAACATCAAGGCCATGACCCAGAAATTTAATAAAGAGGTTGCCGCAGCAAAAGCTGAGGGCCGTTCAGCACAAATGGGCAGTATTGAACCTGTAAAATCGGGCTTGACCGATTACCGGTTTAAATTTTGGGGTGAAGAATTTACAATCAACCCATTGCTTTTTGCCTTCCTCGGTATTTTCATTGGTATCGTATCCCGATCCTTTGGTATTGGCGGTGGATTCCTTTTAGTACCTGCCATGACAACCCTGGCCGGGCTTCCCATGTATGTGGCTGTCCCCATATCTTTGATCGGAACCTGTTTCTCCAGTATCGGCTCCTTTATCGGATATCTCATGGCAGGATACCTGCCTGACATGACACTTGCCATTGCCATTATTATCGGCGGGTTTGCCGGCGGTATGCTTGGCAGTCGTGCGCAGAAAATGTTCTCTGAAATGACTTTAAAAGTTGTTCTGGCTATTACACTGTTTTTCTTGTTCTTTAGGTTTTTTAAGATTGAAATCTGGATATAATCCCTTGAAAGGGTAAATGAACCTTGAAACCCGTGTGCTGAACCTTTATAATGATTGAATCAGCCACGGGTTTTATTTTATGGAAAAGTTTATGGATGATTTTCTGGACAGGGTGTGGGACCTTATAGAAGTTTTTTTGAACAGCACCGTAGTGTTTCTGGATGCTGTATTCTCTCCCCTTGAGATCCTGGGTCCTGCAGTCGTAATATTTTTCCTTGCATTTCTTGTTGTTATTTTTACAAGAATTATAGGGAAACTTTATGTAACCAAGAGATATTCCCAGTTGGAAAAAGAATTTAAACACTGGCAGGGGGTGCGGGAAGAAGCTATGAAGCATCCTGACAGAGAAAAGGGAAAAACCCTGGCAAAAAATGTCGATCAGGCTGAATTAAACAAGGCCTATTATGATTATTTCTTTGAAGGCTTGTTAAAGCATTTTATCGTCAATGTTCTTCCCATATTGTTGATGGTTGTCTATATAACAAAGGTGTATACGCCCCAAACCCTTTTATCCCGGTTTGGAAAAGAATGGGTGTTTTCCTTTTCTTTTGGGTCCTCTTCTCAGACAAATATCAGCTCCCTGCTCTGGTTTATCATTTGTCTGATTTTGTCTTTTATCCTCTTTGCCGTATTAAAAAGGGTCTTTAAAAAACGCTATGCTAAAAAAGAATCCGCATAACATAAGGCGGTTTTTAAACTTCATTCCGGCAATGACGATTGCAGGTTTGATCTTGCTTCCCATAGAGGTATCAGCCACCCAGCTTCACGCAAGCTCTGAAGGGATTATCACTCATCAGGCAGGGCATTTTTTTTTCCTTTTTTCCATGGTCGCCCTTATTTTTACCATTACAGGCAAAGACTTGAATAAGCAAAAAGGGTGGCGGTTGATTCAATATTCGGCCTTCTTTTTTATTCTTTGGAATCTGGATGCCATCTTTGCTCATTTTTTGGATAATCAGATTTATGCCGTAAAAATTGAGAATATATCCTTGGGGAAAATGAGGATCATCACCAACAATGATTCATCACTCCTTGCCTGGTTTTATTATATTTTAAAACTGGATCATTTATTATGTGTGCCAGCTATACTGTTCCTTTATAAGGGCCTTTCATTTCTTGTGGATGACCAGAAAAAGATGATGGCAAAAAAGGGATCTTGATGATTACCTCGTTTGTTCCCATATTGGCAGTAGATATTTTAGGGTCGATTGCCATGGTCATCATTGCATTGCTGTCTTTTTATAAAGCCAGAAGACTACGGGAGATGGACCCGGATAATGCCGTCTTCCATTATTTGCTATGGATCAGTATGGGACTCACCATTTTTTCAGTATCCAGATCATTTGGCCATATTTTAAGACAGTTTTTAATTTTAACGTCCAATGCAGAGGCCTGGCATGCTATCAGTTCTTATACCGGCAGCGTGAACACGGTTTCTTTCATGCTGGTGGGATCGATCACACTTTTTTTTAACCAGAGCTGGAAGATTAACGAGAAAATCCTTACGGGCAGGAAAAAGCTTGAGGATACTCATATTGAACTTATGGATCTGAATCAGACCCTTGAGCATAAAGTGATTGAGAGGACAGAGCGGCTGACAAGCAGTGAACATAAGTGCCGCAGAATATTTGAGCAATCTCTGGATACCATTATTGTCACAGACAGTGA
>JAFCZY010000406.1 GCA_019314105.1 Deltaproteobacteria bacterium | reverse complement strand
GGCAAACTGATAACCGGTGAAGAGGCGGCGTTAACAGGTCTTGTAAATTATGCTGTTGACAAAGATAAGGTCATGGCAAAAGCAATGGCGCTTGCAGATGAAATTGCCCAGAGTGCACCTGCTGCAGTTCAGATGATGAAACACTCCATATACAGGGGGCTTGACTGGGACCCGGTAAAAGCGGCTGAGATGGAAGCCCTTTATCAGGCTAGGACATTTGAAATGGAAGATGCAAAAGAAGGGATAAGCGCGCTGTTTGAAAAACGGACCCCGAATTTTCAAGGCAAGTAGCTGACAGACTGAATAAAGATCTGCTGTCCGGGGAAATAAATCTTTTAATCCTAAAGTTCACAACTGTATCATGAATAAAATTTGTATTGTTGATAATTGGAGAGCTAAAGAAAAGTTATGTAAAGGATAATTATCATTAACTTCCGAATTTTGTATTTAAGCGCTTAAAATACAGAAAGCAGCTAAGTATCCTTCATATTTTCTATCTCATCGGTTCAATTTTCTTCAGCAATATGATATTAAATTTATTAATTAACTACTAAAACCTTTCCATGGAAGTGACTATGAGTATCAAAATCGTATTTCATGAAGATTATTTTAACTGCCAATACGCAACAGATCCTGCGGCAGCCGGGGGCCGTCTGGATGGAATTATGGAAATAATTAAAAGCCGCCCTGAATTATATGAGGTTATTGAACCGAGCCCTGCCAGCGAGGATGATATCCTCAGGGCACACGATAGGAGCCACCATGAGGATATAAAAAGTCAGGCACTTTTGTATGAATTATCGGCACTGGCTGCTGGAGGTGCGATCATGGCAGCTGAAACAGCCTGTAACGGCACCCCTTCATTTGCGGTGATAAGGCCTCCGGGACATCACGCATCTTCAGATTCCTGCTGGGGTTTCTGTTATTTCAACAATATGGCAATAAGCCTGCTGAAACTTTATTCAGAAAAAAAAATTAAAAAAGCCTTTATCCTTGATTTTGACCTTCATACCGGGGACGGAAATATCAACATTCTGGAGAATCGAAATGATGGTTTCACGGTTTCAATACTTAATCCGGAATCAACAGAAAGAGGGCGCTATATCCAGGAAGTTGAGGCCTATATGAAAAAAATTACTGATGTCGACATTTTCGCAGCATCAGCTGGCTTTGACCAGGGTTTTGAAGATTGGGGACATCTTCTTTTTCCGGAAGATTATACAGAACTCGGACAACTGATGAAAGAATACTCGGAAAAAATATGCAGTGGAAGAAGATATGCGATTTTTGAAGGGGGATATAACCATCAGGTGCTTGGTACAAATGTAGATTCCTTTTGCCGTGGATTCGCATAGTAAAGCGCTGTCTTTTTTTATGGTTGAAATATTCTCCGCAGCGGTATTTATACCTGATAAATATATCTCTTCCCTGTTCTCAGCAGGTCAAGTGAAAGCACGCGGCAACTCTGACGTTTCCTTCTGCTGCTTCGTTGAAATGCTTTACTGCTGTCCCCGTCGAGAGTACTTTCACCTCTGTGCCGATTCTATGGCATCGCTCCATTACGCTTGGAGACACTGCCATGAGACCGCTGTTTCCAGTGCCTATGATCAGCCTCTGGGGAGCCGACTCCAGAAGGGAAATGATATCCTCTGGAACGAGATTGTGGCCCCGCTGGCGTCGCCAGTTCCCATGGATACGTCCATCCGGATATATTAACACGTCCGACGTGAACTTTTTGTCTCCTATTGTCATCCTGCCAAAAGAGTAGTTTTCAATCCGCAGTTTCATCATCAATCATTGCTCATAAATAATTTCACCGTTATGTGTTGATTTTGTATTTTTTATGATATCCAAAGTCAAATTAATTTTTGATATCATTGAGGATTCAGGCTTTGAAATAGTTCGTACCGGATAATTATACTTGAGTTTAATCAATCCATAATACAGCAGGTGCTATCCTCCCACCTCTGCAACCCGGACATTTGTCTGGTTTCTTGAATGTCTTCCGGTTTTTAAATTGAAATCCGCAATTCAAACAATAATAGGGTTCCATTTGTATTCTTCTTTTCTGTTGCCTGACTGTTTTTTCTATGAATGATAGATGGTGGTAAACATCCTTTTCCATAATACCAACCGACTGAGAAATATCTCGTACCGTCAAGGGGCCTTTTTCAAGATGACTTATAATTTCATGTCTGATGGTTTGTTTTCTTTCATTGCTCATACTGAATGCTCGTTTTCTCACATTT
>JAFCZY010000071.1 GCA_019314105.1 Deltaproteobacteria bacterium | reverse complement strand
CATCTTTTTCAGAAGCATCTGATTTCATGATACTGGGAGTGTTGATCCCACCAAGTACCTGAAACTTGGGATCGCCTTCAATCCCACGAACATGCCCAAAACCTCCCTGGCTGCCAAGAACTCCTTGCATAATTGACCATGTGGGACTTGCAACCGTTTCCACACTGCCCCATGGGGATTTCAGCCTGACCTTGTCACCTTCAGCTATGCCAAGTTCAATAGCATCGATTTTATTTATCCACAAAAAATTTGTTTCATTTGTTTTCATGAGCTGAAAATTATTAAAAGTTGAAGAATGTTCATGCCCAAACATCCGGAAATTTCCAAAAATAAATGGGTATTCCGTGTCAGTCTGTAACTCTTTGTCAGGTTCTTTATAATCCGGCAGAGGATCTATACCCTTTTCCTTTGCAACAGGGTTAACAAAATTATATTTTCCTGTTTTACTCTTTCCTGAGCTGCCATATCCTTCCGGACAATTAATACTTCCCCATTTTTTATATTTATAATATTCCGCCTTGTCTGTAATGATGAATCCTTTTGCCTTAAGTTCATCGAAAGACCAGGGGGTTCCCTCCATCTGATTACGGAAGGCTTCTTCAATATTGTCCCATGGAAAATATTTTCCCAGGTCAAGTCTGTTTGCCAGTTCTTTTATTATTTTCCACACAGGCATGGTGTTATACATAGGCGGCACAATTTCGGCATAGTAGCCAATAAAAGCATCGTAAAGCCAGTCAGGTTTTATCTGGCTTTGTTCCAGCCATGTGGCATCAGGAAGAATAACATCACACAACAGGGCGCTATTACACATATAAGCTTCAATTGCAGCCTTAAATTCCATTTTTTCTATGGCTTTAATTGAATCTGCCTGGTTACCACAGGAAAGGACTGGGTCACCAAAATAAAGAATCATTCCCTTGAGTTTGCCTGCTTCCACGGCAGACAGTGTATTGGCTGGACCCCAACCAGACCACATGGTATATTTATGGAGTTTGGGAGCAGATCCCTTGGGGGGTTTTTCCTGTCCTTCTCCCCATGGAGATTTCAATTTTCTTTTAAAAGGAAGAGAGGGTCCTCCAGGGGCATCAAATGTACCGCATAGTCCATTCAAAGCTTGTAATGCCGCAGTTCCATACATTCCATTGGGAACCTGTGCCACTCCAGTCCAGGACGAAACTCCTTTTTTTTCAGCCATGGCAAATTCCATGGCGATACGCTCTATGGTATCTGCAGGAACGCCACTGATTTTGGCTGCCCATTCAGGGGTTCTGGCGATTCCATCTTCAGTGCCAAGCACCCTGTTCTTAAGTTCATCAAAACCATATGTCCAGTCTTTGACAAATTCTTTATCATAGAGTTCATTTTTTATTATGACATAACACATTGCCAGTGCAACAGCACCATCTGTTGCAGGTTTTATGGGAATCCACTCTGTGGCAGCAGCAGCTGTCTCTGATCTTCTAGGATCAAAAATCACCAGTTTTGCCCCATTTTTAAGCGCAGCTTTTAATTGAGTGGTTTTTCGCTGCCCATAGGAAGTGGCAAATTCGTTCATGCCAAAATGAATAATATAATCAGATTTCTCATAATTAATCCACGGTCTCTTGTCATTGAGGTTATGTTCATTTGCCATACGGTTGGCATTGTCACACATGGGCCTGTGGGTCATTTTGGGACATCCCAGATGATCAAAGAGTCCCTCATGTATCCAGTTTATAAAATCATTGCCCCTGAAAAAGCCTAATTTGTCCGGTTCTATGCTTTTAATACCTTTTGCAACAGCATCAAGGGCTTCTTCCCAGCTTGCCTTGCGGAAACGGCCATTTTCTTTAATCAAAGGAGATTTAAGCCTGTAGGGTGAATAGAGATGATTTGGAGATGCAGCACCTTTAGGGCAAAGCCTTCCACCACCTTTAGGATCACCGGGAAGCCCTGAAATGCTTGTCAGTATTCCGTCTTTTAATTTTGCTGTCATGCCGCACAGGGCGCCACAGGTGTAACAATGGCTGGGTATTTCCTTGGCAGGCTCTTCTTCAATTACGCCTTCTTTTAGTGTAAAATATGCAGAATCAAGATCCAGAGAGGCACAGGCTTCCATCATCTTCTGGGTGGTTTCTTCACCCCTGGTAAAGCCATCAATCCGCATATTTTCACACATTAAAGCTCCCCGTGTGAAATGGGCAAGAGCTTGATAAAAACCTGAGCTTGCAGAAGTAGTCAATTGATCACAAAAGGAATTTACCCATTTCAGATATATATTTTTAAAAAATTTTATATACGTATCTGTATCTTGTTTTTCAAGAAGGTATCTTAAAAATTCCATTTCAACAGCAATATGATCATCAAGATCTTTAAAGTCAGGATTCTTGTGTACCCCTGCTTTTCTAAAATATTCTCTGAGGGTTATAACCGGCTTCTGCATAAGCACTGGCTTTTTACCTGTGTGGGCAGATTCATATGGAAATGTGGGATTGGCTCCTGCATTGAGAAAAACATCTGCATAATCATAGCTTAATTCTTTATACAATTTTTCCGGATCTTCTTTTCTCAGACAGGAAACCATGACCTCTGCACCACTGGTGAGATCAATGAATCCACAGCCTTTCACAGATTCAAGCAAGCCTTTAAGAAATTGTTCGTTCTGCATGCTTTTAATTAATTTCAGTGATATTTCATCACGATACAGGGTGGAAAGAAATTGGTATCTTTTTGCCCTTGACTCCATATAAATGTTATCCATACTTTATTGCCTCCTTAGCAAAATAATATTCTGATATATTGAACGACCCAATTTCTATATAGCCATAACCATGCCAACTGGCTTGTTACAGACCACAATTTAATTTATTAAAAACATAACTACCCGGAATTAAATAAAATCCCATAATTTTAAATACTAAAAAATACTAAAAATGGCCTTTGAACCGAAACAAATTCGACATCAAATTCAATAAAGCTTGATTATTCGATAACAGCATTGAAACACAAGGGTATTGACTTATCACAGAAATGAATTGTCATAACAATATGGCGCAATAAACATATGGCAGCGCATTTTTTTTATTGCGCCGATGAATACAAAATCCTGTTTGTATTCTTTTGTTTTCAATGCTACCTTTAAAATATCTTTAAGCGATAGACTTAAACCAATGAGCCATAACAGTTTATAAATCATGTTGATTAAAAATTTATTCAGATACTGGACATATCAAGTGTTTTCTCCAGGAACTATTTTGAGGGAAAAATACGAATCCTTTAAGGCTTTGCTGGAATATGACAAGGCTGCCCATGAATTTATGGCAACCTTGGAGGATATCTATTATACCCAGAAAAAATGTGACTTTCAGGCCGTCGTAAAAACCTATGAGCACTTTGCCACTACAGTTTCAAAAATGATTGAAGCGCTTTTAAAAATGTGCCCGTCAAGCTATTGGAGCCTGAAAGACTATTTTAAGAAATTTGATTTTTATATCCGATTTATGCTTGCCCCGCAGGAGTTTGAATTTTCACCACCGTTTATCATCGGGTTTGATAAAACCTCATCATTTAATGAAGCTGTTACAGGCAGAAAGGCATTCGCCCTATCTTGTCTGAATAATGAACTCCACCTGCCCGCACCCGATGGCTTTGTGATCACAACCCATGCCTTTCATTTTTTTCTGGAGGCCAATGATTTACGAAAACCCATTAATGAAAAACTGGCCAATCTTGATATCAGCGACTCCTCGTCTTTGGAACGGACAGCCCTTAAAATTGAACAATTAATATTAAATGCAACAGTACCCAAAGATATTGATGTCGCTGTAACGAGTGCCCTAAACTCCCTTGGACAGGACAATGAGATCAATTTCAGGGTTGCACTTCGAAGCAGCGCTGTTAAAGAGGATGGAAAAACGTCCTTTGCCGGTCAGTATCAAACCCTGTTAAATGTAAATAAAAAAGATGTTTTAAACGGATATAAACAGGTCATTGCGGGGAAATATTCTGCCCAGGCACTCTTTTACAGGGTCAGTCACGGGATACCGGATGATGAAACTCCCATGGCTGTCCTGGTCCTTGAAATGATTGATTCAAAAGCATCCGGCGTGATGTATACCCGGGATATTGAAGACCCGCTGTCTGAAAATTTATTGATCCATTCAATCTGGGGGCAGGGGGGACTGCTCGTGGAAGGGGAAGTATCACCGGATGTTATCAGGGTATCAAAAAAAAATCCCGACACCATCATTAGTACGAAAATCGCAACCAAACTAAAACAGATGGTTTTAGTGCCGGATATTCAAACCCGGACCATTGATACAGGCCAAGACAAAAAAAATCTTCTTTCCCTTGACGAACCATCTGTTTTAACGCTTGCCAGATGGGGAATTCGTCTTGAGACTTATTTTAATCAGCCCCAGGATATTGAATGGTGCCAGGATAAATCCGGCAAGCTTTTTATCCTCCAGTCCAGGCCGTTGAACCTCCATCCGGATGCAATCTCAAATAATGCAGGACAGACCCAAATCTCCAAGGATAAACTGAATAATAAAATTATTAATAAGATTATTTGTTCGGGGGGAGAAATGGTCTCTCCGGGAACCGGGTCAGGTCCTGTTTACAGGCTTGAACACTTATCACAAACAGCCCATATTCCCGATGGATCAGTGGTTGTGGTCAGACATGCTTTGCCTCAATTTGTTACAGCAATAAATAAAATAACTGCCATTATTATCGATGCCGGAAGCCGTGCCAGCCATTTTTCATCTATTGCCAGAGAATTTGGAGTTCCGGCCATTGTCAACGTAAACAATGGTTTTCATGATCTTGTCCAGGGAAGCTGGGTAACTGTGGATGCAGACAGATGTATTGTATATGAGGGAACGGTAAAATCTTTATTGGAAAGGGCCGCACCAAAAGAGAATTTTTTCAAAGACAGCTCTTTTATGGTCAAACTGCAGTATGTGATTAATTTTTGCGCCAAATTAAAACTGACTGATCCTGAGTCCAGCTCTTTTGTCCCGGAAGCATGCAGATCTCTTCATGATATTATCCGGTTTATCCATGAAACGGCTATGAAAGAAATGTTTTTAATCGGAGATAGAAAAGGCGGCAGGAAAAAAGGGGCAAAAAAACTCATCTCAAACATCCCCATGCTCTTTTATGTCCTTGATGTGGGCCAGGGAATCAAAGATGACCCAAAAAAAAACAATCGGAAGAATGAAAAAAATTTGAGGCCGGAAGATATTGCCTGCGTTCCCATGAAGGCTATATTAAAAGGACTGTCAAACCCGGGAATATGCTGGTCTGAAACCACCCATTTTGACTGGGAGGAATATGACAGAATTGTCATGGCCGGAGGCATCATCAGTGCAGATTCCTCTATGTTCGGAAGCTATGCGGTTCTGTCAAAAGAGTATTTGAATGTCAACTTCAGATTTGGATATCATTTTGCCATCCTGGATACCATCTGCTCTTCTTCAAAAGAAGATAATTATATCTTTTTCAGATTTTCCGGTGGCGGCGGCAGCCTTGCCGGAAGATTTCTCAGGGCCAATTTCATTAAAGAAATTTTAACACGGCTCGGGTTTATGGTCGAAATCACATCAGATCTTATTGATGCAGAGTTCAAGAATGGTTCGTTAGAAACTATGAAAGAAACACTGGATATGACAGGACGACTTTTGGGGGCGACGAAACTCATGGATATGTATCTTAAAGAAAACACGGAATTAGAATTTTTCATAGATGATTTTATGAACGGTCGGTATGATTTCAGATCGGCTGTTAATAAAGGGCTATAAACATGAACGGCCAAAAAATTTGAAAGAAGACCCAATGTCCCCATATCCCATCACATGGATCACAGACAGCCTTGCTGTCGGATATGCTCCCATGTCATATGCTGAACTCGAGACCATAAAAACAAAGGGGATTGATGCCATTGTAAATCTTTGCGCTGAATTCAGCGACCTTCATGACCTTGAAGCATCTTCAGGATTTGAAGTATATTACCTTCCCATATGGGATGAAGACATTCCCAAAATGGAAGATATGGAAATGGCCCTGGCCTGGCTTGATGAAGCTATTTACCTTGGGAAAAAAATACTGGTCCATTGTCGGCACGGGATTGGAAGGACCGGCACCTTTATCACTTCCTATATGATTCGCAGAGGCCTTTCCCTCAAAGCGGCTTCAAAAAAATTAAAATCCTCAAGTGCGAATCCTTCCAATTACGGTCAATGGAAGCTGTTAAAAAAGTATGGTAAAAAATCAGGCATCCTCAAGGTCAGGGAGCCCTCCTTAGAAATTAAAAACAGGGTGGATCTAAGTCTTTTTTTTTCTGATTATGAATCTTTGATTGAAAACATTGATAAAGAAGTTAAAAAACATTCAAAAGAGGCCAATATCCAATGCGGCAGAACAGCACATAAATGCTGTTCTGAATCTTTTAACCTCCAACTGATAGAAGTCCTTTACATCCACTCAAAAATGAACAAACACTTTACATCAGCCCAAAGAGAAACGTTAATAAAAAAGGCTGCTGAGGCATCTAAAAACGGAAACATGTTATGCCCGTTCAATGATGGTTCAGGTTGCGGAGCATATGAATTAAGACCAGCACGGTGCCGAATTTATGGGGTACTTGAGTTTTCAGCAGACAGACGTGAAATCCAGAAGATGCTATTTGAACTTTCCCAAACCGTCTTCTTAGCCTTTTCAGGAAAATTTCTGCCGGATACTGATGTTACGTTTTCTATGGCAGATACAATTTCAGGAAAATTTGTTCAAAAATACTTCCATTATATGTCTGCCATTGAAAAAAAAGACTGATCCTATGAAGCTTTAAGAACCTGCGCCACCTTGTCTTCCAGTTCATCCTTATCAATGGGTTTCACACAGTATTCGCTGGCACCCAGCTTTAAACACTCCCTGGCAGTCTCTATGGTGGGATAGCCTGTCAGCATGATCACTCGAATAGATGGCGACCTTTTTTTCAATTCTTCCAGAACCTCAACGCCGCTCATCTTTTTTAACTTGATATCCAGAATCGCCAAGTCAACCTCATTGGATTCCACAAACCGGATGGCATCTTCTTCTTCCGTAAAAGGAATAACGGTATGCCCTTTTCTCTCAAGAATCCGTTTAATCAGGTTGGCTGCATCCAGTACATCATCCAGTGCGAGAATGTTAGCCATTTAATTCTCCCTTTTTCATATTTAAGCCCGAGGGTAATGTAACAATGAATTGGGTCCCCTCATCTTTTTTGTTCCCGGATAACGGAGGTGAGTAAACTTCAATAGTTCCGTTATGCTCTTTTATAATTCCAAATGTGACCGACAATCCAAGTCCGGTCCCCTGATCCGGGCTCTTGGTAGTATAAAATGGTTCAAATATCTTGCTTATATTTTCTTTAGCAATACCTATACCTGTATCTGATACAGATACTTTGATCTCATTTTGAGTCTTCCCGATCCCAGTGGTAACAAAAATGCTGCCATTTTTTCCAATGGCAGCAAAGGCATTGTTCAAAAGGTTGATCAATACCTGTTTGATTTTCCCCTTATCCCCTTTCATTAATAAAGGGTCCTTGTGATATTCATGTTTCACCATAACATGATTCAAGCTGAATGTATGTTCCGCCACTCCTAAAACTTCTTCAATGGCGTCATTAATATTAAATACAATTATATTACTTTCACTGGAATGGGAAAAATTTAAAAGATCTGCAACAATTTTAGAAC
>JAFCZY010000405.1 GCA_019314105.1 Deltaproteobacteria bacterium | reverse complement strand
AGATTAAAACAAAAGAAAATCTTATCTATATTCGTTTTTTTCTTATTGTTGCTTTTCACTTCCAATATATATGGGGATGTTGATTTAACGACACTTAGGCAAAAGAACCTTGATGTTCAACCCCAAGATGTTGCCTCATCGGAAGATGGAAAGATGATCTTTATTTTGTCTCTGGGAGAATTGATAATTTATTCATCTGAAAATGATGAGATTGTCAGTCGTTCCACTATTGATACCTCTTATGACAAAATAACCTATTCTGGACAAAATAATACCCTAATACTGACCAGCCGGTCTTCAAAATTACTCAAAATTATCCATGTTGAACAGATATATGAAATATCGCTATCCAGTCTGCCCTTCAAAGGGGCTGTCGATGCGCCGGTGACCATTGCAGTTTTCGATGATTACCAGTGACCCTATTGTGCTCGTTTGGAGTCTTTCTTCCGGCAGTTGTCGGACAAGTATAAAGGTCAATTAAAAATTGTTATAAAACATTTTCCCCTAACGCGTCATAAATTTGCTCGTAAAGCTGCTCAGGCAAGCCTTGCTGCCCATGAGCAGGGAAAATTCTGGGAATTTCATACTAAATTATTCGAGAATTACCAGTCTCTCAATGATGATAAATTGGTACAGATTGCCGGGGAATTAAAGCTTGATATTGATAAATTACAGAGCGATATGAATTTGCCGAAGATTCAGCGTATCATTAGCAGGGATATTCAAAATGGAAGGAGAATCGGTGTTAAAGGAACCCCGACAATTTTTATAAACGGCAAACGGACAATCCTTAGAAATCCTGATGAATTTATAGAGAAAATTGATTCCGAGTTAAAAAAAAATAATAAAACGCTTTGACAAATCGACAAGTTTTTGGGGAAAGGCAAATTACTCTATACTCATATCTTTTTGGATTCGACCAATTATGTGTATGATGTATAAAAACGCTCTGGCAACTTTTTCCAGAGTCAACGATATCTCCAAGCTCAAATTGGATTAAACTTTTGTATGTATAAACATTACTCTTGCAATTCTCTGCAGGATAAAGATATTCTTCAAATTATTTATCCTTAAATTAAGGGTGTTGAAACCAATCAATTTGCTGAGGATTTATAAGCGTCCTCGGTTTTTTAAATCGTTTTTGCCAGGATTTATTGCTCGAATTGTCAGTTATGTGTCCTGATTCTGTTTTTAACCATTTAAAATCTCATATCAGAGCGGTTCATTTTATCATTCAGGAAATACAAAACAGTTCGATCAAATTGATCCAGAAAAAATTCCAATATTTTTTAATCTATACTTTATCCTGTGGCAGCGAATAACTCCTTTTGTCCATTAAATTTTTTCTTGAGTTTATGCCTTGTCCCTGCCATTTCAATCAGTAATGTTACTATTGTCGTAAATGTTGAACGGATAACAACTCCATGCTGGCTTCTTACTCTCGTCTGTTCAAGCCCTTCTCGTTTTTTCATCAGGTTAAATGGCCTTTCACAGTTTTTTCTAATTTCTATGGCTTGCTGAGATGTGCTGTGGAAAGTTGGCATTGGCTGAAAATATCCGCTATCAAAAGCAATGATCCTTGATTGGGGGCATGTTGATTCAAATATACATTCCCCTGGATTTGCACCACAGCCGAATTCATGACCGTCCTGAGAGGTTCCCAAAATTCTCATTGGAATCTCACAAGAATCATTGCAAGTTACTCTCACCGGGGATTCCAAAACGTTATCAGGAACCACTGCTTTTTCAGACGGAGGAGCTACAACATAAACACCGGTCTCCCCAAGTACGGAACCGTCACTATCATGATAAGCCTGGTCGGCTGTTATCAATTTTATATCAATCCCCAATGCCTGGGCCAACTTGATCAAAGGCTTTAAAAAAAGGCTGTCATGATGATTTGCTGCTCCGACAATTGATAACAATGGAAAGCTATGCCCTGTTGAGGGATTGATGGCTGTCAGTGTATGAAGTCGATACCCGATAACGTAATGCGATTTGTCCCTTTTATTTCGACGTTTCCCACAATCACAGTCAGGGTCGGAATAAATGCGTATCTTCTTGCCTTTGACCTCGACTGTACAAAGGGGATAATTCGTTTCAGAAGGCTACAAACCTTCTGTTTTGTTTTCTTTCCCTACCAAAGTATTCATCAGTGCAAAACTTCCTGTAACTAATTTCAGGATATTTTATGATTTTTAAAAGCTCCATCCGAAATAATTGGAAAGGTTGAATATTCCGGTGAGGTGCAGAATAACCCTCCGGAGCAAGAAGGTTGTTGATAATTGGATTATCAAAAAGCTCATCCACAAATTTCAGTTCCGGGTCAACGATCTCAGGATATGGCTTTTTCCTTTTATCAAAATCAAAAAGATTGTCTCTGTAAAAATTATCTATATACTCAGCCATTTCTGAAAGGGATCTGATCCCTTTTGTGGGCACTTGATCTTCAACTCCTGTAAGCT
>JAFCZY010000404.1 GCA_019314105.1 Deltaproteobacteria bacterium | reverse complement strand
TCCTGTAATCAAGGGAGATGTCAGATACCGGAACCCTTTTTCCTTGTAAAATTTATGAATGGCAAACATCATCTCTGATCGGATCCTAAAGGCAGCGCCATATTTGTTTGTCCGAGGTCGTAGATGGGCAATGGTTCTTAAAAATTCATCCGAATGTCTTTTTTTCTGGAGAGGATAAGATTCCGGCGCAATATTTATAATCTCAATATCAGATGCCTGGATTTCCCATTTCTGCCCTTTCCCCGGTGATGCTACAAGCTGTCCTGTAACAGCGACGGAGCTGCCGGTCGTAATTTTTTCTATATCGGCATAATTTTCAAGATCATTATTTGCAATGACCTGAATGTTTTTTAAGGCTGACCCGTCATTGATATCCATGAAAGAAAATTCTTTTGAGTCCCTTTTGGTTCTGACCCAGCCTTTGATAAGGACGCCTCCCGGTGTTTTTTCAAGCGTGAGCAAGAGATTGATTTTTGTTCTTTTCATTGCTTTATCCTGCAAAAAATAATATATTAAAAAATTTGATTATCCCTAATAATACGTAAAGGTTACAGTTTTTAAATTTCACTATCATGCATAAACAAAATTATCAAGATATCCTTGCACTTGTCCAGACACCGACACGATACGTAGGCAATGAGATCAATGCTGTAAAAAAAGATCTAAAACAGGTAGACCTTACCTTTGCCTTGGTGTTTCCGGATCTTTATGAAATCGGAACCTCCCACTTTGGACTGCAGATTCTTTATTCCATTTTAAACGCCCGAAAAAATATTGCAGCAGAACGGTTTTTCTCACCCGCCCCGGATATGGAAACCTATTTGATGGAAAGAAAGATTCCCTGTCTTTCCATGGAGTCTAAAGAGGAATTAAAAACGTTTGATATTATTGGATTCAGTCTTCTTTATGAGCTGAATTTTACCAATATTCTCACCCTGTTGAGCCTGTCACAAATTCCCTTTTATTCGGAACAACGGGAAGATTGTTTCCCTCTTATTATTGGCGGCGGTCCTTGTGCGTTTAATCCTGAACCTCTGGCTGATTTTTTTGATGCCTTTGTGATCGGGGATGGCGAAGATGTTGTCGTTCAAATCTCAGATCAGGTCATTGAGTTTAAACAACAGGGAGATGGTAAGAAGAAGACGCTTCTCAAACTCTTGTCAAAGATAGACGGGGTGTACGTCCCCTCATTTTTTGACCCGTCATATGATGAAAACGGTATCCAGACCGTCACCCCTATCTTTGAAGACTATCAGAATGTTAAACGGGCATTTTTACCAAGCCTTACAAACGATAGTTTCCCCAAATCTCCGATTATTCCCTTTGCTAAGCCCGTCCATGACCGGTTAAGGCTTGAGATCGCCAGGGGATGTTCCAGGGGATGCCGGTTCTGTCAGGCCGGTATGATATACCGCCCGGTCAGGGAAAGGTCATTGGCGGATCTGCTGGAAATCACCCGGGAATCTTTAAAAACAACCGGATATTCTGATATTTCTCTTTTATCGTTGAGTACAGGAGATTATTCAAACTTGCCCCAATTGATGGAGCGACTTCTTGAGTTAAGCCAGGGATATTGTAATGCTATCTCGCTTCCCTCCATCAGGGCGGAAAAGCTCACTCCGGAAGTGATGAACATTATTAAAAAAGTAAGGAAAACCGGGTTTACCATTGCACCGGAAGCAGGCTCTCAGCGATTGAGAGATATTATTAATAAAAATTTGACGGAAGAAAGTATTACATCAACGGTTGAAAATGCACTTAATCTTGGTTGGAAAAATATCAAGCTGTACTTTATGATGGGGCTTCCCTTTGAAACTGCAGAGGATATTGAAGCCATTTGTCGTCTTTCAAATCGGCTGGCATCTTCCTATGCCAAGGGAAAAAAGGCGATTAATGTCAGTGCAACCACGTTTATCCCCAAAGCACACACTCCGTTTCAAAGATGTGCCCAGATCTCTCTGGATGAAACAAAAGAAAAATTGCAATACCTGAAAGATAATTTAAGACATCGCAAAGTGAAACTCAAATGGCAAAGTCCTGAGATGAGCCTGGTTGAAGGGGTTTGGGCAAGAGGTGACAGAAAATTATCAAAGCTTCTGGTTGCGGCCTTTGAAAAAGGGTGCCGCCTGGACGGTTGGACCGATAAGTTTGATTTTTCTTTATGGCAGAAAGCCTTTGAAGAAACAGGGATTGATCCTTTATTTTATACAACACGGCACCGCAATGAAGAAGAAGCGCTTCCATGGGATCACATTGATTCAGGCGTGTCTCCGG
>JAFCZY010000070.1 GCA_019314105.1 Deltaproteobacteria bacterium | reverse complement strand
TAGAGGCATGATGAGGGAGAGCTGTAAAAATTATTTCCGAATCTTCCACGTGGAATTTAGCCCGCATCTTTATCCTGCCCCCCCCTGTTTTATAGATATCTTTTATTTCAGCCGCCGGGGTGATGATTTCCGCATCGGTCGGGAAGTCGGGGCCTTTAACAAATTTGCTGATTTTATCAAGACTTGCGCCCTCATTATCTATTAAATAGATCAAAGCCTTTGAAATTTCACGCAGCTTCTGAGGCAGAATACTGGTCGCCATGCCCACGGCAATGCCGGTTGACCCATTTAATAAAATATTGGGCAGGCGGGCGGGGAGAATAGTCGGTTCGTTGAGAGTGCCATCAAAATTGGGAACCCAGTCAACTGTGCCCAGATCCAGTTCCTCAAGAAAAATTTGAGCATATTGTGATAATTTTGATTCCGTATACCGCATGGCGGCAAAGGATTTCGGATCATTGGGATCTCCCCAGTTACCCTGACCATGAACCAGAGGATATCTCAAGGAAAAAGGCTGTGCCAGAAGCACCATGGCTTCATAACAGGCGGTATCACCGTGAGGATGGAATTTGCCCAGCACATCTCCAACGGTTCTTGCAGATTTTTTAAATTTTGCCGTAGAAGATAGCCCTAATTGACTCATGGCGTATACAATTCTTCGCTGTACGGGTTTTAATCCATCGCTGATATGGGGCAGGGCACGATCTAAAATAACATACATGGAATAGTTTAAATATGCTTTTTCGGTAAACTCCTGAAAGGGTATTTTTTCATAATCTTCAATCTCAGATGATTGCATTTCTTTCATGACTCAATCTCTTTTATGTTGCCTTTGGATGCTATCCATATTTTTCTATCTTTTGCTCTTTTTTTCCCCAGGAGCATATCCATGATATCATAGATCTCTTTTAGTGATTCTTCACAACCATTGTTTATGGATAATTGAACGAGTCGTCTTGAATCCGGTGATATGGTTGTTTCCTTAAGTTGTGATGGATTCATTTCACCCAGTCCCTTGAATCTTTGAATATTTATTTTGCCATGTTTTTTGCGCCGCTTTATTCTTTTTATAATATTTTCTCTTTCCGAATCATCCAATGCGTAAAAAACCTCTTTACCAACGTCTATTCTGTATAGTGGGGGCATGGCAATAAATACATGTCCGTTTTTTACAATTTGGGGGAAATGTTTTAAAAATAAGGCACACAGTAATGTTGCGATATGCAGTCCATCAGAGTCTGCATCTGCCAAAACACATATTTTATTATACCTGAGTTTGGAAATGTCATCTGAACCGGGTAAAACGCCTAATACTTGAGAAATATCTCTGATTTCTCTGGATTCACGAATTAGAGAAGAGTCAATATCCCAGGTGTTTAAAATTTTACCGCGCAAAGGCATAATGGCCTGAAACCGCCTGTCCCTTGCCTGCTTGGCAGAGCCGCCGGCAGAATCTCCCTCCACAAAAAACAATTCTCGTTTATTTTGATCAACACTTGAGCAGTCTGATAATTTAGCCGGAAGTGTACCGTTTGATGTTCTTTTCTTGGCAATTTTCTTGGATTTTTTGATACGACTTTTTGCATTTTCAATAATAAATGCAGCTAATTTTTCACCTTCCTCGACATGTTGATTCAGCCATAAACTAAAGGCATCTCTTACCTGGATATTGACAAGATTTGCGCAATGACGGGAAGACAGTCTTTCTTTTGTCTGTCCGGAAAACTGGGCATCGGAAAGTTTGACAGCAAGGATATAGCCCACCTTGTCCCAGATATCTTCCGGAGCAAGATATAAGCCTTTGGGTAAAAGATCTCTGAATTTACAAAACTCTCTGACCGATTCCAGCAGGCCTGATCTGAAGCCGTTGACATGGGTTCCCCCCAGCTTTGTGGGAATAAGATTCACATAACTTTCTTCAGGGTTTGATCCTGATTCCAGTGCCCAGTTGATTGCCCAGACAATATGGATGTCTTCAGTTTTAATTTTTCCTGAAAATGGAGAAGGGAAAATACAATTTTTTTCTTTTAAATACTCATTGAGATAATCATCTATCCCCTGATCATATTTCCAGGTAAATTTTTCTTGGGTAGTTTCATCATAAAAGGAAGTGGTAAGCCCTTTGCAGAGGACTGCTTTTGATTTCAAGGCTGTTTTCAAGGCTCGTTTTGAAAACAAGGGAGTATCAAAATAGGACCCGTCCGGATAGAACTGGACAGAGGTGCCGGTTTCTTCTTTTTTAAGAGTATCTATCAAGGTAAGTTCTTCAGTCTTAACCCCATTTTCAAAACCGATACGGTATTTCCCGCCCTCCCGTTTAATATGAATCGTTAAATGGGAAGATAAGGCATTGACCACAGAAACACCGACACCATGTAACCCGCCTGAAAAACTATAGTCTTTATTGGAAAATTTGGCACCGGCATGAAGTTTTGACATAATCAATTCCACACCGGATATTTTTTCTTGCGGATGGATATCTACCGGCATTCCCCGCCCATTATCCGAAACGAGAATGGATTGATCTGCCTTTAATATAACATCAATTTGAGTTGCATACCCTGCAATGGCTTCATCAACACTATTGTCAATGACTTCAAATGCCATGTGATCCGGGCTTGACGTGTCTGTGTACATCCCGGGTCTTCTTTTGACCGGATCAAGGCCTTTTAAAACTTCGATTGATTCCGCATTGTACGTATTGGATAGGTCTTTATTTTTAGTAGTTGGTTCAAATAATTTCATAAATTATGATAGTGTAGTATAAATGTTAATTGGCTGTAAAAATTTTAAACATACCCCTATATCATGTTTGTTTATAAATGTAAAAATGAAGAAATTATAATTATCATGACTTCTTTAAACACAAATTTTGGTTTATTTATTTTTATTAAACTCCGCTACCACCCGGACAATTTCTTCCGGATCATCTAAAAGATGAAAAAGACTAAGGTCTTTTTCCGAGATCATTTTTTCTTTTAAGAATTGATCTTTCACCCAATGGATCATGCCTTCCCAATACTCTTTACCGACAAGAATAACCGGCACCTTCCGGATACGTTGCGTCTGAATCAATGTGATGGTTTCAAACAGTTCATCAAGAGTTCCAAAACCTCCCGGCATAATAATGAAGGCCTGGGCATATTTTAAAAACATCACCTTTCGAACAAAAAAATATTTAAATTCTAATTGCAGGGTAGCATAAGGATTTGGTTTTTGTTCAAATGGCAGTTTAATGTTTAATCCGATAGAAGTAACCCCTGTTTTTGCTGCTCCTTTATTGGCCGCCTCCATCATTCCGCCGCCGCCGCCGGTAATAACAGAATATCCATTTTGGGCAAACACTGCCGCAAGGGCCTCTGCTTTTTTATAATACGGGTGGTCACAACCGGTTCTCGCCGATCCAAAAATGGAGACCGCAGGACCAAGATTGTGTAACGCATCAATTCCTTCGACAAACTCTCCCATGATTTTAAACAACCGCCATGACTCTCCCGGTTTAAAATCATTAATGGGATATTTTCCATTGCTGATATGTTTTTCCATGTTGATTATTCCAATAATTTTCTTATCTTTATACCCGTGTGAAGGGATACAGTATGGTAAAATAAACCCATATGTGTTATTTTACCCGGTAAATCAAAGGCCTATCATACAAAAATATAACAGTCAATTATAAGCCGTCCCTTACATTGACATTTTTTAGGGAAAGATATAAAGAAAAGAAAAAATTTTATGGAAAGATTTAAGCGTGAAGAACAGTGGGATAATTGCTCGCAGAACATCGGTTAAAAACGAACTTGGAATGCACGCAAGGCCGGCATCCAAAATCGCACAAATAGCTGAATTAGCTGAATCTGACGTATGGCTTTGTGCAAATTTAACTAAAGTTGATGCAACAAGTATCATCGATATACTAACGCTGTGTGCTGTAAAAGGAACTAAGATTGTGGTTGAAATTAAAAAACAGGAAGATCGTGTGATTCTTGATCAGATCGTTAATTTTTTTGAAACCGGGTTTGGAGAAACATAAAGATGAATATTTCAAAATCAGGGCAGATAACGATCAAAGGGATCAGTGGTTCACCCGGTATCTGTATTGGTAAAGCGTATATTGTTGATAGAGAAGGCGTCAATCTCATTAAACGATATCCAGTCAGCGATACTCTGGTAGCAAAAGAAATTGACCGATTCAAACAAGCGGTTTTAAAGGCAAAAAATGACCATGCCAAAGTCATTGATTCCCTTGATAAAGATTTGGGTGAGAATTTAAATATTCTTGAGACACATATGGTGCTCTTTAAGGATAAAATGCTGTATGGCAAGACAATTGATACTATTTCCGAGGAAAAAATCAATGCGGAGTGGGCATTAAGAAAAGTATCAAGAGAAGTTAAAACCATGTTTGAGCAGATTGATGATGTATATCTGCAGGGCAGGGTGAATGACATTGTTCAGGTGACAGACAAAATCATGTCATATCTTGTGGGTGCCCAGGATATAAAAATTTCAGATATAAATAAACGCGTCATCATCGTCGCTCATGATTTATCACCGGCTGATGCCAGTCAGATACAGCTTGAACGAATCAAAGGGTTTGTCACCGACCGTGGCGGAAAAGATTCTCATACAAGTATTGTCGCAAAATCGTTAAGGATTCCTTCTGTTTTCGGGTTAGGCCTGGCAACGATCAGTGTTAAAAATGATGACATCTTAATTGTTGACGGTTCTACAGGAACACTGATCATCAATCCTGAGGAGGATACGTTATTCAATTATGAAGAGCGTATGGCACAATTCGAGGAATACAGAGCTGGCTTGGAAAGAGAAAGTCATCTGCCGGCGATTACAAAAAATGGCGTTCTCTTAAATCTCATGGCCAACATTGAACTTGTCGAAGAAGTTGTCGCTGCCAAAGATTACGGGGCAACGGATATCGGGCTTTTCAGGACAGAATTTTTATATCTTGATTTAAAACGATTTCCAACCGAGGATGAACTTTTATGTAAATATAAAGAACTTGTTGAACTGATGACGCCACAGAGTGTCACCATCAGAACACTTGATATTAATGGAGACAAGGTGAATCCTTATCTGGCGACTGTTGAAGAAATCAATCCGTCTCTGGGTTTGCGGGCAGTAAGGTTCTGCCTTGAAAATGAAGCTATTTTTATCACACAGTTAAAAGCTATTTTCAGGGCAGCGGCATTTGGCAATATAAAATTGTTAATTCCCATGATTTCCTGTGTTGAAGAGATACTTCAGGTCAAACAGGTAATGAATAAGGCGATTCTTGAACTTGAACATGAAGATAAAATTTTTAATAAGGATATTCCCCTGGGAGTCATGATTGAAGTTCCATCCGCTGTAATGGTAGCGGAATATCTTGCGGAGCATGTGGATTTTTTCAGTATTGGAACCAATGACCTGATTCAATATTCCATGGCGATTGACCGGCAAAATAGACAGGTCGCTCATCTCTACCAGGCACTCAATCCGGCGGTACTAAAAATGATAAAAATGACCTATGATGCAGCAAAAGAAAAAGGGATTGATCTTGTCATGTGTGGAGAAATGGCAGGAGATCCAATGAACATACCTGTTCTGGTTGGTATGGGATTAACTAATTTTTCCATGAATTCAGCGTCCATTCCGGAAGTTAAACGATTGATTCGTCTTCTTGATACTAAAAAAGCAAAAAAGACGGTTAAAAAAATTATGACGTTAAGCTGTGTTCAGGAAATTTCTGATTTTATTTCAGAAGAATATAAAGATTTATTTCCGTTTGATAAATCGGGTGAATAATCAATGACCTCAGACTATATTAAACTCATTGCCACCAACAAAAAAGCACGGCATAATTACGCTATTGAATCAGAATATGAAGCAGGAATTGTTCTGGTCGGAAGCGAAGTTAAATCCATCCGGGAAGGAAGGGTCAGCTTTCAGGATGCATATGCCGATATAAAAAATGGCGAACTTTTTTTACGGCAATTGCATATTTCACCCTATAAATATGCCTACAACAGCAATCATGAAGCCCTGAGAACAAGAAAATTGTTGCTTCATAGATATGAGATTAAAAAACTGTGGAGTAAAATCAAAGAAAGAGGGTGCACGCTTGTACCACTGAAGATATATTTTAAAAATGATAAGATTAAAGTTCTGATTGGTCTTGGCAGGGGTAAAAAATTATATGACAAAAGGGAAAGTATCAAAAAAAAAGACATGAAACGGGACCTTGATCGAGAACGAAAAAAACAATCCTATTAGCTTTTATGATATTTTCACGTCGGCGTTTTGTTATCTGTTGCCGAAGCCATTTTATTGCTGGGTTTTTTACAATCCCAGATCTTCATTTATTAATACAATTTTAGTTCTCTTTTTTGGGAAAGATTTTTGTGTGATTGTCCATGTATTACAGATTCTGTCACTGCTTTTACATTCAGAACAAACTCCGGTTTTAATACAGGGTGTTTTCATATCAAGACGCATGACATTGGCAGGGGCAACAAAATCTTTAATCCGGTCCATGGCAGACCCAATATCAAGAACAATTTTATTCCTGCCGATAAGAATCAGTACATTTTTAGGTCCGAAAGTAAGGGCACCAACCCGGTTGCCGACCATATCAAGATTAACCAGATATCCATTTTCAGTTACAGCATTGGTTCCGGTAATGAAAAGGTCTGTTAAAAGTGCTTCTCGTCTCAATTGTGTTTTTTCATCATCGGATAAAGATTTGTCATATATATCAAGAACCTTGAAATCCTTTTGATCTTTTAGATTATCATAAAGACCTGTTCCCACAAAAGTCATGGAACCTCCCCAGGAGATGCTTTTGATATCTATTGCCGGTATGATATTTTCTAAAACGATCTTTGAAACTTCCTCTATATTATCAGCAATAAATACTTCAAAATTATTTGCTTCAAGGGCTTCTTTTACATTTTCAAGTTTAAGCTTCCAGTAATTATCAATCGGATTTTTCATTGATCTTTCCTTTATCTTTAGATTTAATGTGATCTGTTCTAATATTTTATTTTGACAATACTAAAAAATATTACTGAAAATAAAGTGTTTTTAAATTTATTAATAAGAAATTGGTTCGAATGAAATATTTTATGAGATAAAAGACTGATCAGTAGGGGAGGAAAAGATGGCTACTATAAAGATTATCCATGGGAATATTACCAAAGCATCTGTGGATGCAATTGTTAATGCAGCAAATTCCAGAATGCTTGGAGGTGGTGGAGTTGATGGAGCTATTCACAGGGCAGCTGGCCCGAAATTATTAGAAGCATGTAAAAAAGTTAAACTGGAAAATGGGATTCGATGCCCAACCGGAGAGGCGAGGATTACTAAAGCAGGAAATTTAAAAGCAAAATATGTTATTCACACGGTAGGCCCGCGATACACTATTGATAAAAACCCTGAAGACCTTCTTTCATCTGCATATAAGAATAGTCTTGATCTGGCCCTGTCCCATGGATGTGAATCTATTGCATTCCCTGCAATTTCATGCGGAGTTTTTAGATATCCCCCACAGAAAGCTGCACAAATTTCTATTTCAATATGCAAAAGATCTGAATATGAAGCATTAATAAAATACTTTTATCTGTTCAGCGATGATATGGTAAATATTTGGAAAGACGTACTTGAATCGTTATAAGGCAGGGCCAACTCGGTGGCCCTGCATGATGCGGTTTACTGGCTATCCCATTCCAATCATTTTTAATGCTTCTTCTACTTCAAAA
>JAFCZY010000069.1 GCA_019314105.1 Deltaproteobacteria bacterium | reverse complement strand
TAATACTTTGGGTGAGCTCCTCTCCATTCGCCAGGTCCTGTTCTTTTGTCGCTCCCCGTGCAATGGTGCCTTTGATGGGTCTTGTTTCAACCATTCTGCCCGTCTGCTGAATAAATCTTTCAGGAGAGGTGGACACGATGGTATGGTCATGCGCCTGGATATAGCTGAAAAAAGAGGCGGGATTTCGTTCAAACAACTCCAAAAAAAATGAATAGCCGTCCCCTGAAAACCCGGTTTCAAACCGCTGGGAAAGGTTGGCCGGGTAAATATCACCTGCCCTTAAATAATCAATGATCGTATTGACCGAAGCCATATACTCTGATTTAGAAAAACTGGATTTAAACCCTGAACTGTCGATTGAAAAAGATTTTCTTTTCGCCTTGTTTTTAATTTTATCAAATAAAAATTGTTTATTATTTTGAATGATCTCATCTGTAGGCTTAAGATTTGCTTCATGAGACAGCACAGGTATGCAAAGTCGGGTTTGATCTGTCTCTTTATCCTGAATAAGAATGATGGAAGGCGCATACAGACATAAATCCGGCAAAAAAGTATCCCTGCAGGTTCTGGGAAGTGTTTCAATCCGATCTTTTAAATCATAGGAGAAATATCCAAACAAACCGGAATGAACCGGAAGATTAAAAGAGGGATCCTTTAAGTTAAACCGATTCAACAGAGCTTGAATGACTGAAAACGGATCATTCCGGACAGGGGTTTCCTTTCCCATGTAGTTAATAAAAACATCTTCCTGTCTACTGCACACCTCCAGCCAGGGTTTTACGGCAAGGATATGATATCGGGAACAGTCAAGGTTTGAGCCGGACAGCAAAAGAACCGTCCCAACATCCTCTGCAAAGGATGCGGCGATCTGTTCAAAAGGGCGGTCAAGTTCAATGGTTTCCTGATGAACATCTTTTAAAAGAGGAAGATGCTTTAGCAATCCATTCATCTGACGGCTATTCATCTGAAGATCATCATTTCAAAAAAGGATTCATTCTCTTTTCATTACCAATGGTTGTTTCCGGGCCATGGCCGGTATACACAATGGTATCTTCATCAAAGATTAAAAGCTTTTCCTTAATACTTGAGATCAGTGTATCATAGTCGCCCCCGGACAGGTCTGTCCTGCCGATGGAACCTGCAAACAAGGTATCCCCGGAAAAAAGATGCCCCTTGGTATAAAGGCTGATGCCCCCTCTCGAATGACCGGGTGTATGGATCACCTGCAGGGTTATGTCACCAAAGCTGACTTCATCTCCGTCTTTCAAAAGAATATCTGCAGGCGGTGAATTCTCTGCCGACAGCCCAAACATCAGGGCAGACTGTGACAGCTCGTGCAGCATGGGCTCATCCTCGGGATGAATGGCAATCTGTGCCCCTGTCGCTTCTTTCATTCTTTTATTGGCACTCACATGATCAAAATGCCCATGGGTATTGATCAGATATTTTACCGTTAAATTAGACTTTCCCAGTTCCATCAGGATTCGGTCTGCATCATCTCCCGGATCAATCACAACTGCCTGCTTTGTTAATTCACATCCTAAAATAAAACAATTGGCCATAATCGGACCCACTTCAAGTTTCTTTATAATCAAAACAACCTCCAGTATTCAGGCTATTCAAACCCTTCAAGTAATTTAATACGATCCAGTACCCCATTGATAAATGAACCGGAATCCTTTGTGCCGTATTTCTTCCCAATGTCTATCGCTTCATTAATCGTAACTGTGGTCGGAATATCAGGGCACTTCAAAAATTCAAATATAGCGAGCCGCATGATATTTCTGTCCACCACAGGCATTCTGGAAATTTTCCAGTTTTTTGAATATTGATTTAACAGCCCATCAATTTGAGAACGATTTTCCTTCACCCCTTTTACCAGGTCCAGAAAAAAAGGCTTCACTTCCTGTGTAAGATCTTCTTCATTGTTGGCACAGAAGACGATCAACGCTTCATCCTGATCTGAATCTACTTTATCCATATCAAA
This sequence comes from Deltaproteobacteria bacterium, assembly GCA_019314105.1. GTDB lineage: Bacteria > Desulfobacterota > Desulfobacteria > Desulfobacterales > Desulfobacteraceae > Desulfobacula. The sequence continues at coordinate 5,788 of JAFCZY010000069.1, read as the reverse complement.
AGCAAAAAGTGCCTGAAGCGCCAGTTCTCTTGCCTGTCTGCGATCTCCCATATGCGTGTTTAACCTTTTTTCAAACTTTCGGAAAGGTTTGCCATTTCCACCGCACCAAGAGCGACATCAAACCCTTTGTTCCCGGCTTTTGTGCCAGCCCTTTCAATGGCCTGCTCAATGGTTTCCGTGGTAAGAATGCCAAACATCACCGGAACATCGGCATCCAGGCTGATGGATGCAATGCCCTTGGACACTTCTGCACACACATAATCATAATGGCTGGTGGCACCTCGAATGACCGCACCAAGGCAGATAATGGCATCGTATTCCCCCTGATTTATCATTTTCTTTGCTGCCAGAGGAATTTCAAAGGCACCCGGAACTTTTAAAATCGTGATATCCTTATCCGCTGCACCGCTTCTGATCAGCGCATCAAGGGCACCTTCTACCAGCCTGCCAGTGATAAAATCATTAAACCGGGAGGCAATGATGCCAAATTTCTTCCCCTGGGCCTGTAACCCTGCTTCTATAATTTTCGGCATTTTCCTTTTCCTTATTCTCATGGGGTCAGACTTGAAAGCCTGACCCCGATTAGTTACATATGAAGCAAATGTCCCATCTTGGCCTGCTTGCATTTTAAGTATCCCTGATTGTAGCTATTGGGTTCAACTTCAATGGGAATTTGTTCAACAACACTCAATCCATAGCCTTCCAGGCCAATCATTTTCATCGGGTTGTTGGTCAGAAGCCGCATTTTCCTAACCCCCAGATCAACCAGTATCTGGGCCCCCACACCATAATCTCTCATGTCTGCCTTAAACCCTAATTTTTCATTGGCTTCAACCGTATCCATACCCTGACGCTGATATTCATAGGCTTTTAATTTATTGACAAGACCGATACCGCGACCTTCCTGGCGAAGATACAAAAGAACGCCACTGCCTTCCTCTTCCATCATGGACATGGCTTTATAGAGCTGTTCCTGGCAATCACACCGAAGGGATGAAAAAATATCCCCTGTCATACATTCCGAATGAACTCTCACCAGAATTTCTTTTTCAGGATCCACTTCCCCTTTCACCAGGGCAATATGGGTCAGGTTATCAATATCATTTTCATAGGCAATAATCTTAAATTCTCCGCCAATCCGGGTGGGGATTATAGTCTCAGCCGCTTTTTTTACAAAACTTTCCGTTTTAAGTCTGTATTTTACAAGATCTGCAACTGTGCAGATACCAATACCATGCTTTTTCGCAAATTTTTCCAGGGAAGGCATCCTTGCCATGGTGCCGTCATCATCCATGATTTCACAAATCACTGCGGCAGGTTTCATGCCTGCCAGACGGGCCAGATCAACAGACCCTTCTGTCTGCCCGATCCTGACCATGACGCCACCGTCCTTTGCCCTTAAGGGAAAAATATGTCCAGGTCTTGCGATATCGGCAGATGTGGTATCATCCGCCACTGCCGTCAGGACGGTCGTCGCCCGGTCTGCTGCTGAAATCCCAGTGGTCACCCCAATTTTTGCCTCAATGGATACGGTAAATCCGGTGCCATATTGTGAGGTGTTATTGTCCACCATCATGGGCAGATCCAGCCGGTCTGCAATCGTAGAATCAAGGGGAAGGCAGATCAATCCCCTTCCATATCTGGCCATAAAATTGATGGCTTCAGGAGTCACAGCTTCTGCTGCCATGGTCAGATCACCCTCATTTTCACGATCTTCATCATCCACAAGAATGACCATTTTATTATTTTTAATGTCTTCAATCGCCTGTTTAATTGTTAAATGCGGCATATATAATTCCTTAAGGTTATAAAAATCCATTCTTTGCGAGAAGTTCCATGCTGATACCTTTTTTCCCTTTGGGCAAAGCATCATTTTTTGAAACACTTCCCATTAACATCTTTTTGACATATTTGCCTATCATATCGGTCTCTATATTGACCGCATCACCGACCCGTTTTCGTCCAATGGTTGTGATGTCTGCCGTGTGAGGAATAATACTGACCTCAAAATCCTTATCAGAGCAGTGATTAATCGTCAGACTGATGCCTTCAACGGCAACAGATCCTTTTTCAATCATGTCGGCAGCCAGCTTTGGCAAAACATTAATTCTGATAATCACAGCATTGCTTTTTCGGTTTATTGAAGCAATGGTTCCGGTTCCATCAATATGTCCCGAAACCAGATGCCCGTCAATCCGGTCTGACAGCTTTAACGCCCGCTCTATATTGACCCGGGAACCCGACCTCAAATGTTTAAACGTTGTCCGTTCAACGGTTTCAGGCGCCATATCTACTTTAAAGGCATTTCTCTCAAGACTGACCGCCGTAAGGCAGGCACCGTTTACAGCAATGGAATCTCCAATATTACTTTCAGACAGATCAAGATCGCAGCCAATATGGAGCACTCTTCCCTCGCCACTGGACTCGATCCGCTTTATGGTTCCAAAACTTTCAATGATTCCGGTAAACAAACCGTTTATTCCTTTTTATTTCAAATACCCCTGCACAAGGATATCCGTGTCAAACCGGGTAACATTCATATGTTTAAGTTCAAAGGCATCTTTTATTAATTCAGGGCCTTTTCCCTCAAATACCGAAATGCCGTCACTGCCGCCTAAAAATTTAGGCGCCAGAAAAAACAATACCTTGTTTACAATCCCGGCCTTGAGTGCTGATCCTGCCACCACACTGCCACCTTCTATCAGAAGGCTTAAAATTGACATCTGCCCTAACTTAATCATCAGTTCATTTAAATCAAGCCATTTCCCCTTTAACGGGATTTCAATAACTTGCACACCCTTACGTTCCAGCACTGCTTTTTTTTCTTCGGAAACACCAGGGCCCGTAACAATAATTGTCTTGGCGTTAGAATCCTGGGTGATCACCTTTGCGGTTTCTTTAATACTTAAATGGGTATCCAGAATAATTCTGACCGGATCTTTTGTTTCAACCCCTTTAATTCTTGACGTAAGCGACGGGTCATCCGCATGTAAGGTACCTGATCCCACCAGAATGGCATCTGTTTCATGCCGGATCTGATGGGCATACGCTCTGGATTTTTCATTGGTAATCCATTTTGAATCCCCGATGGCGGTGGCAATTCTTCCATCCAGGGTAGAGGCACATTTTAAAATCACAAAAGGCATCTTATCATTTTGACTATACCAGATAAATTCTTCGATCAAAATTTTGGCTTCTTTTTCAAGGACATCGGTGATCACTTCAATACCATTGTCCTTCAAGTACTGGATACCTCCCCCGCTGACAAAGGGATTGGGATCTTTACAGCCCACCACTACTTTTTTGATTCCGGCTTTGATGATTTTATGGGTACAGGGAGGGGTTTTCCCGAAATGGTTACAGGGTTCCAGGGTGACATAGAGGGTAGCCCCCTTTGCCTTGGAGCCTGCATTATCTATGGCTTCTACTTCAGCATGGGCCAGGCCTGCTGCCCTGTGAAAGCCTTTTCCGACAAGTGTTCCATCCTTGACAAGAACCGCACCGACACAGGGATTAGGAGAGGTGAATCCTTTTGCTTTTCGTGCAAGAGCGATGGCCTGCTGCATATAGCCATGATCAGTCATCAGCCTTATCCAAAATTTCATCGAATTCAATGGGCAGGCATTCTTTTGGAATCAGCCCTTTCAGTTCTTGAATAAAATCCGCCACATCTTTAAATTCCCTGTAAACAGATGCAAACCGGACATAGGCGACCCCGTCAATTTGTTTTAAAGCGTCAATAATTTTTTCCCCCACAACCTTTGAAGGAATTTCCCGATCATTGGTTTCCCTTAAATCCCGCTCAATGGCATCCACGGTTTCCTCAATCAGATTAATGCTGATCGGTCTTTTTTCACAAGCTTTTTTAATGCCGGTCAGTACTTTTTCCCGATTGAACGCCTCTCTGCGATTGTCTTTTTTAACGATCATGACAGGCACTTGTTCAACCCGTTCATAGGTCGTAAACCGCTGAACACACTCCTGGCATTCTCTGCGTCGACGAACTTCAAAATCGAATTTGTCCGGACGTGAATCAATCACTCTTGTATTCAGATTTCCGCAAAATGGGCATTTCATGTGGGCCTCTTTCCTGTTTAAGCCTTAAGCCGGATCAATTCCACTTTAGCCTTGTCAAACATATCCAAAGCCAAAGGGTCATCATATCCGTCTTTATAATATACGGTTTTAATCCCGGCATTAATAATCATTTTTGCACAAATGGAACAGGGCTGGTTGGTACAATAAAGAACAGACCCGTTTACCCGGATACCGTGATAGGCCGCCTGGATAATGGCATTCTGTTCTGCATGAACCCCTCGGCACAATTCGTGTTTTTCCCCGGACGGCACATTTAATTGCTCTCTTAAGCATCCGGTCTCCCTGCAATGGGGAACTTTTGCCGGTGCACCATTATATCCTGAGCAAAGAATTCTTTTATCCTTCACCAGAACTGCCCCTACTTTTCTTCTCAAACAGGTGGAACGGCTGGCAACGAGATCACAAATTCCCATAAAATATTCATGCCATGATGGTCTGTCAGACTGCGTTTCTGTCATCACTCTACTTTCCATATAACGGATACTCGATACACAACGATCTTACTTTTTTGGCCACCGCATCAACCGTTGACGCATCATCCAGAACATCACAGATAAATCCGGCGATGCTTTTGCTGGCATCCTCTTTCATCCCTCTGGAGGTAACAAGGGGAAGTCCGATCCTGATACCGCTGGTGACAAAAGGGCCTCGTTTTTCATTGGGAACCGTATTTTTATTGACGGTGATACCGGCTCTGCCAAGTCTTTCTTCAGCCTCTTTTCCGGAGATATCCTTCTGTGTAAAATCAACCAATACCATATGATTGTCAGTTCCGCCGGAAACCAGTTTATACCCTCTTTCCATCAGTATGGCTGCAAGGGCAGACGCATTTTTGATCACTTGTTTTTGATAGTCTGCAAACGGTTTGGCAAGTGCTTCTTTAAACGCAACCGCTTTTGCGGCAATGACATGCATTAGCGGCCCTCCCTGGATGCCCGGAAATATCTGGCTGCCGATCGTTTTTGCAAATTGTTCCGAAGACAGAATCAAACCACCACGAGGCCCTCTTAAGGTTTTATGGGTGGTTGAAGTGATGACATCTGCAAACCCGACCGGGCTTGGGTGGACACCGCCTGCAACAAGTCCTGCAATGTGAGCCATGTCTACCATGAAAAGGGCACCAACGGATCTGGCAATTTCAAAAAAACCTTTAAAGTCAATGATTCTGGGATAGGCACTCGCGCCCGCCACAATCAGTTTCGGTCGGTGTTTTTTTGCCAGCGCCTCGACCTGGTTCAAGTCGATCATCTCGGTTTCAGGCGATAGTCCATAATGAGCAAAATCATATAATTTACCGGAAAAACTGACAGCGGCACCATGGGTCAGATGACCGCCATGGGAAAGATCCATGGCAAGAATCCGATCTCCAGGATCCAGCAAAGCGAAATAAACAGCCATATTGGCCCCTGACCCGGAATGGGGTTGAACATTGGCGTATTCGACGTTAAATAGTTTTTTAACCCGTTCAATGGCCAGGTCTTCTGCCTGATCAACAAATTGGCAACCGCCATAATATCTTCTGGCCGGATACCCTTCAGCATACTTATTGGTCAGGATGGAGCCCTGTGCTTCCATGACTGCCGGGCTGACAGTATTTTCAGAAGCAATCAGATTTAATCCGTATTCCTGCCGGTCTGCTTCCTGCTGGATAATCTTTGCAATTTCAAAATCCGTCTTGTCAATATCCAAG
>JAFCZY010000403.1 GCA_019314105.1 Deltaproteobacteria bacterium | reverse complement strand
CCAGGCCATAGCCGATCAACTGGTTATCTCTGACCCCGCCGATACTGGAAACATCTTTAATACGGGCGGAATGCGCATGGGATATAACCATCAGACCCGCTATTAAGAAAATGGCAATATAGTTGAAAATTTCCCCTTTTTTCATAAACCTATCCTTCTCAAAACGGCCATGACCAATCCACAATACGTGTCAGCCAGCCCGGTCTCATTTTGTCATCAATTACGCCTTTGCCGGTATAAACGATTTTTGCATCGGCAATATATTGTGATGATATAACATTGTCCGAAGTAATATCCTCGGGTCGGATAATTCCGGAAACAACGATATATTGATCCTCAGCATTTATAGCCAATCGCCGTCGCCCTTCTATGAATAGATTACCATTAGTCAATATTTTGACGACCCTGGCTGTTATATTCGCTTCTAAATTACCATCACGACTTGTTTTGCCCTTGCCTGTGAGGCTGTTTTTGGAAGAGCCGCCGATCTGAATCGATGGGCTAAGCCCTGCGGTAAGGATATCTCCGTCTGTAAGAGACTTATTCTTCATGGCGATCTGTTTTTCCACCCCTAAGAATGCCGATATGTCTGCAATCGTTTTGGTATCTCTTCCGGTGCTTGTATTGGCAGAATTGCTGCCCGTGGAATATTCGTCTATGACAATTGTGATGAGATCATCGACATGCCTTGCTTTATTATCGGTAAAGAGTGAGTTTTTCGCATTTTCACCGGGCCAGATGGATCCCACAGGCGGAGAAGATATTTCCTCCTCCTTCTGAACAGAAATCGGAACAGGATCATCTTTTTTTACCATATTAATATTTTTTGAAGAACATCCGGTAATGACGAACAAAAAAAGAACACTTATCAAGACTATGTTGCCTGGTCGAGTGGTCGAATAGTTGGTATGGGTTGATTTCATGATTAAAACTCCACCTTTACCAGAGAATTACCCATCACCCTGGCATAAATCATATTTTTAGACGATACATATCTGACCTTTATCAACTCCCCATACAGTCCATCCTGATCTGACAATCCAAGGGTCGTTATTCTCATCGGGCCGTTTTCAAAAATAATTTTTACCGGCTTCCCCCTCTTTACCATCGGTATGGGTCTCACCATATTTCCGGTTATCTCGGCATTCGGTTTAACACTGGTGCGGAGTTTCATCCCCACAACAGCATCAAGGCTCGATATAATATTTGAGGGTAAGCGGTTAAACCACTTTTTGGCCAGTCTCACATCATCCCGGTTAATCTTGATATTTCTATGAAGAGATTTTGTGCTGACCACAACATCCATCAGCACTTCTATTTTTACTCTGACGGTTTTTCCATTTAAAAATGTGCCATTTTCATAACACTTGAAAACAAAGGAAGAATTTCCTATAAAATCCTCATTCCTTTGGCTCAGGACCCGACAGGTAATTTTTTTTCCTGTCAGTCTTAAATCAGATACCGTGGATGGGAATTCCACCCGCACAACGTTTTTTGGCCAGGATATATTTTTTTCAATATATGTCCTGACATACGTTTTTATTGTTTCTCCTTTTATCACCACTGTAGTAGCTGCGTACAGATGACTGTTGAAAAGAAACAGGAAAACAACACTTGCCATACGGAATATCATCTCTTGAGTCCGTTGGCCATCTGTAGCATGGAATCTGCCGTTTGAATGGCTTTTGAATTTATTTCGTATGCTCTCTGACCCACAATCATCTTAACCATCTCATCTACAACATTTACATTTGACATCTCCAGAAAAGTCTGTGAAATGGTGCCGAACCCCTCTTCTCCTGAATTTCCAACAGAGGCGGTACCGGATGCATCTGTTTCGCCATAAAGATTTCTTCCCAGGCTGGTAAGTCCGGCAGGGTTGATAAACCTGGAAAGCTCTATTCTGCCGGTTGCCAGGGAATTGCCTTCTCCGTCGGCTGCCGTCCATGTGCCCCCGCTGTCAACGGTAAAATGTACCATTTCTTCAGGGATGGAAATTTCTGGTGTCAATTTAAGCCCTTCGGCATTGCACAACATGCCATCTTTGTCAGTCCGGAAACTACCCGCACGGGTATAAACAGTACGCCCATTATTATCAAGCTGGAAAAAGCCGTCTCCTTCAATAGCCCAGTCGAATTTATTGCCCGTCTGCATATAATCACCCTGGGTAAACATTTTTTGAACCGCCACCGGTTTTACGCCCATCCCTACTTCTACACCCACCGGGAGTTGGCCCCCGTCCGATGTTTCAGCCCCTGATTGTGAAGATACCTGATACATGA
>JAFCZY010000402.1 GCA_019314105.1 Deltaproteobacteria bacterium | reverse complement strand
CCATTTAAAACCATAATTTTGTTATGATTGGTTGGGACAACATCCTCTTGGTTGGTCATTAGCTCTTCATACAATTTTTCACCGGGCCTTAACCCTGTATAGTCAATCTTGATGTCAACATCAGGCTCAAAACCTGAAAATTTTATCAGATCACGGGCCATATTATCTATCTTGATCGGATCCCCCATTTCAAGGATAAATATTTCACCCCCTTTTCCCATGCCACCCGCCTGAAGGATTAGCTGGCATGCTACCAGAATCAGCATAAAATATCTTATGATATCCGGATGCGTAACCGTCACAGGGCCCCCTTCTTTTATCTGCTTTTTAAACAAAGGAATTACACTGCCGACGCTTCCAATGACATTGCCGAACCGAACCGTTACAAACTGTGTTTTTGACTTGTCAATCAGGTTTCTGTTTTGTACGATCATTTCAGCGATTCTTTTGCTGGCCCCCATAAAATTTGTTGGATTTACCGCCTTATCCGTTGATATAAAAATAAACTTTTTACAACAAAATTTATCTGCCGTCTCTACAAGATTTTCCGTGCCTGCAATATTGTTCTCCACTGCTTTCCAGGGATGATTTTCCAACATGGGAACATGTTTATATGCCGCAGCATGAAAAACAATTTCAGGTTTAATTAATCCAAAAACCTTTGACAAATCCTCTTTATGCTGGATATCACCCAGGATCGGGATCACTTCAATAGCGGGAAAATTTTTTTTAAGCTCCAAATCAATCTCATATAAAGGGCTTTCCGCTCTTTCAAAAAGAACAATCTTTTTGGGCGAAAACCTGCAGATCTGCCGACACAACTCAGTGCCGATGGAACCGCCGGCGCCGGTAACAAAAACAATTTTACCGCTAAGATACCCCCCTATTTTCTCAGTATCCAGATCTATGGGCTGCCGGCCCAGCAAATCTCTGTATTCCACTTTTCGGATGGCATTCACAGATACCTTGCCATTGATCAGTTCCCCCATGCCCGGGACTGTTTTAAATTTTATGCCGCTGTCTTTACAAACTTTAATGATTTCTCTCATTCTTTTTGCAGAAACAGTTGGCAATGCAATAATAACCTCGGAAGCCTCAAGGAATCGAGCCACTTTTTCTAATTCTTCAATCCTGGCCGCCACAGATATCCCGTGAATTTTTCTTCCAATTTTTAAAGGATCATCATCCAGAAACCCAACGACTTTATATTGAACTTTGGCGTTGTCTTTTATTTCTCTGAAAATTTTTTCAGCACAGTCTCCTGCCCCGATAATTAAAACTTTTTTTACAGGTTTTCGTTTATTTTTTAATCGATTGTTTAAATAATCAATCAATCCTTTGATCGTTATTTTTTGGACCACCTGCTCATAGCATATCCGTATGGACACCCTGAACCCCATTATAAAAATCAGGGTCAGGCAAAAATCAATAAAAAAAACAGTCCTTGAAATTCCCTGAACTCTGTATCTACATAATACATAAATAACTACCAATCCAGCTGATCCAGCAACCGCTTTGACTACATCCAAAAGGCTGTTAATACTGGTATATCTCCACATGCCTTTGTATAAATCCATCGCCCAGAAACAGACAAGCTTGATGATCAGAACATAGGGAAGTATCTCTAAACATATCGCATGAGCATTCTTCTCAACTTGAAAATCAAACCGGATCAGATGTGAAAAATATAAGGATAAACAGATAAGGAGTGCATCAATAATCAAAACTGCTGATATATTTTTATACCGGCTAATAAGCATGATCAAATATCTCCTGACTTTTTAAAAATGGTTCAATACTTTTTTCCATATCAGACCTTTGATTGATATTTTCAGACAAAAAACATAGCTCCGCTCTGTCGGTTACAACCGCCTGCCGGTTAAAATAAATTCTTACCGAACAATATTAAGGGTATCAGCAATATGTATGCCATCAAAACAAAACCGTGACTGGCACGCGATTGGAAGAAACAATTGTCATTAAACCTGGCATGGATGACAAAAAAATGACGCTTTCTGTTGGAACAGATAGTCAGCTATGCTGTGAAAATGTAAGAACCCTCATGGAAGAGGATATACATTATAATGGCGAAAGAAAAACCAAGAGGATACGTAAGGGTAGATGACATACTAAAAGTTGATTACCGGAAAATTTCATATGAACATTACAAAAAATGCGAAAGTAAACCGGAAGTGATTTTTAAAAATATTTTTGGCGAACCCATTAAGGTGCCCGAAATTGAAGGTGGAACCGAAGGAGTTGATTTAGAGTTACTCTACAATCTTATATATCAGGCAAACCTGAAAATAGACCGTATTCTGGATATACTGGAAAGAAAAGATGCTGAAAGGTATGCATCTGTCGGCAGTGAATGGGTAAACATCAGTGGTTCCGGAATGAGATTCATTGTAAATCAGCGGTTTTCGAGTGGAGATATCATTGCATTCAAGGTTTTTCTTCCTTTAGCCTCCAGAACATGGATAAATGTGCTTGGAAAAGTCATGTCGGTCACAGAAGTCGACTCAGAAAACAAATATAGTACGGCAGTCAAATTTATAGATTTGCCTGAAGTCGATCGGGAAATGATCATCCGGTATGTGTTTCAAAGGCAGAGAGAACTCCTCAGGCTTGGTTCCGATGTGAAAATTGAGAAGGATCAAATAGTAGATTAGTCGAGTAGTTCAAAGACAATCACCACGCATCCATTCAAGCCAAGCCATTAAAAATCATGCCTGCAAGTTCTTTTATTTTTACATGTAATTGCTGTAACTCTTCAGGCGGAATTTCACGGATGAGTTTGCCTGTTTCTTTTTCAGATACAACAACTGAAATATTTTTATTCTTTTTCCCGTATGTGGAGAAAGCTATATCTATATTC
>JAFCZY010000401.1 GCA_019314105.1 Deltaproteobacteria bacterium | reverse complement strand
CTTAAAAATTCCGAATGCAGCATCGACATTAACAATTTCCCGATACATTTGAATCACCATGGCAAGATTCTGGATTCGTTCCTCTATCTCCATCTTGGAAAAACTGATGGTGAACCCGCCGATCTCTCTTCTTTCTGCTTTCTGTATCATATGAAAGAGAATATCTTTCTGCTTTTTCCCGTACGCCTGCCGCAAAAAAGTGGCAAGAATATGCAGGTCTGCCTTTCTGTCAAGAAGAAACCCGGCCGCATATGCATCATCCGACAAGGTGGAAGGGAATGTCAGGTTTCCGGTATCTTCATACAATCCCATCAGAAAAAGCGTGGCCTGAATCGGAGTGATCACTTTTCTCTGTCTTTCAATTTCTTTCACCAGAAGGGTAATCGCGGCACCGGTTTCACTGATATGGTTTTGATCGGTTTCCATATCGCCTTCAGAATGATGATCCCACACAATAATCTCAAGATCTTGTCTGTCTTTTAAGGGCTCCATCCCTTCCAGACGGCTCCAGGAATGCGTATCCACAACGATAAGGGTTTTCACCTGGTCAAAATCAATTTCATTGGAAGAATAAAAATTAAACACATCTTTATGAATGGATAAAAAAGATTTTAAATTTAAATTAATTGACGTTGGCAAAACAGGTTTGGCATCAGGGTAAAGCAAGCTTGCTGCTACCAGAGATGCCAATGCATCAAAATCCGATCCCTTATGGGTAGTAATAATAATCATAGGTCCCTCTTCTTTATTGATATCATACTGAGTATAACCATACTGGATATTTATTCAATAAAATAATATGGATAGTCTTGATAGACAAAAAAAAATGAATAGGTTAAGGCATTAAGAAATTTAAGTGACGATAAGGACGATATCATGTTTGCTGAAACCATAACTTACCCGGCCGCTCTTTTTGCAGGACTACTCTCTTTTTTTTCTCCCTGTATCCTGCCGCTGATACCGGCATATTTCTCTTTTATTACAGGATTATCCCTTGATGAACTGACAGAAGACAAAAAAGAAACCCGACGAAAAGTTATCTTGTCCACCCTTTTTTATGTGGCGGGGTTTTCTTTTATCTTTATTCTTTTCGGGGCGTCTGCCTCTTTTCTGGGCGGGTTCGCCTCCAAATATTCCTGGGTTGTCAGATATCTGGGCGGTGGTATTATTCTTGTTTTCGGGCTTCACCTTCTGGGCATTATCAACATCCGGGGATTTAATTTTGAAAAAAGAATCCATGTCAAAGAAAAGCCATTGCATCTGATGGGCACCTTTGTTATCGGCATGGCCTTTGGCGCTGGATGGAGCCCCTGTATCGGCCCCATGCTGGGGTCAATTCTGATTGTTGCCGGAAACCAGAAAACCATTCTTGAGGGCATTCTTCTTTTATCGGTGTACTCTGCAGGGCTTGCTGTTCCGTTTTTGTTAATGTCTTTTTTCATCACTTCCATTCTCGAAATTATGAAACGGGCAACCCGATTTATTGGCATATTCAATAAAATTTCCGGCCTTCTATTAATTGCGATCGGCCTTCTACTGATATTTGATAAATTCAGACTTCTGGGGAATCTATAATACATTTTATGACCACTCTATGACAAATACACCAAAACGATTTGCAGAATTTATTACCATCACGACCCTTACCAAGCTTCTATTTAATATTACCAGAAGACTGATTTATCCGTTTGCGCCTGAGTTTGCACGGGGGTTAAATGTAGAACTTTCCGCTATTACCTCCGTCATTGCCATCAACCAGGCCACCTCTTTATTGGGACCTGTCGGGGCCGGCTTTGCCGATAAATACGGATATAAAATCTTAATGCTGTTGTCACTGGGGATGCTGACCATCGGCACCTTTTCCGTGGGAATGATCCCGATTTATTCTGTCTTGGTGATCTGTTTTTTCCTTGCCGGACTTGCCAAAAGCATATTCGATCCCAGTCTCCAGGCCTTTATCGGTAATTTTGTTCCCTTTGAAAAAAGAGGACAGATCATCGGCATCACCGAACTTTCCTGGGCAGGCTCGACCTTAGTCGGTATCCCGTTAGCCGGTGTTGTCATTGAACGATTTTCCTGGCAAACCCCTTTTTTCATTATCAGTGGGCTTTCTCTTGTCTGTTTTTTCATCATATTGAAAATCATGCCAAAGGATAAAAAGAATACCCTGCCATCTACAGCCAGGACACCGATGATATCAAACTGGAAAACTATTATTAAAAACAGAAAGGTCTTAGGGATTTTATCCTTTGTCTTTTTCATGTCCCTTGCCAATGACAACCTTTTT
>JAFCZY010000400.1 GCA_019314105.1 Deltaproteobacteria bacterium | reverse complement strand
TTCTGATATTCCTGGCAAACGATGTGGTGGTAATCAGGTTGAATAAAGAATATTGAAACTTTGTCTGACCATTAAAAAAAGGTGCGATCTGCTTTATCCCGGGATGCGCATTGATATCTTTTTTCAACGCATTGAAATCATTTGGATAACAGATTTGGAAAAGTTTTTTTATCCCCTGATTATGAGAATTTTGCGCAGCCTTCTCTGTCTTGAACAGTCTTAGAGACAGCCCTTTGTTTTTTGGATCAATTTCGATTTTCAGTCCGGGGTAGCCTTTTTGTGTAAAACCCTTTTCCTGACGTATGATGATAAAGTCTTCAAGGTTTTTAAAGTCCCATTTTTTTATATGGGGGGTTTCATATTTTTTCCGGGCCAGGTGAAAGTCATCTTTTTGAAGGGGAGGTAGGACTGAAAATTTTTTTAAAACGGAATAGTCTCTTAAGGCTTTCATCTCCTTCCCTTTTTCATCCCTGATGGAGATTCTCATTTTCAAGTGATCCGGCAGCGCTTTATCTGACCATTCAGTGGCGGGGATGATAAGACCAAACCGTTTTTGAATAAAGGAAGAGAGTAGTGAAAACAAGGGGTTGTCTGTCTTTGGCAGTTCCCTGGCAAGAATGGCGGCTGTTTCAGATACCGGTACCAGTTTTATTCGGTATTTTTTGGGTAGCGCTTTTATCAGGGCAGCAATTTTTTCTTCAAACAAGCCCGGCACCAGCCTGTCCATACTGTTTTTTGAGACAAGCAAGGTTGAGGAGGCTGGAACGTTTATGGTAATTCCGTCTTTTTTAGATCCCGGATTGAATTCATACTCAAGTTTGAATTTGCCTTGCTCCATAGTCAACATATCGGGGAATAAGGACAATTCCTCTTTATCGATAGAAGATTTTTGAAGATCTTCCATCGTCATTTTCAAGAAATTTCGGTTTGTCTGATTTTTTATAAATTTGGAAAATGTTCTGATATTATAAAAAGGTTCTGGCAGCCGTGAGTGGTAAAAAAGATAGATATCCTGTTCAGATGCCAGAATATCCTTTTTTCGGGTTTTATGTTCAAGGGTTTCAAGCGTATCAATCAACTTCCGGTTATGGGTCATAAAATCAAATATTTGGTGGGTTTCTCCCTGAACCAACGCATGGCGGATAAATATTTCTCCGGATTCCTGCGGGTTTATCCTGCCATAGGCAATGGTGCGGTTATTGACAATGAGTAGCCCGAACAGAGACACCTGTTCTTTTGCAATGACTTCTCCCCGTTTTTTTTCCCAGTGTGGATCAGAATAGGTATGGGTGCAAAGGTCGCCTCCGATTTGTTCCAGCCATTCGGGATCAATATTGGCCACTGTTCTTGCGAAAAGCCGGCTGGTTTTGACAAATTCTGCTGCTACAATCCAGTTTCCGGCAGTGTCAAAAAGACCGGACCCGGGGAATATCATTGCCTGTTGGCCTTTTGCAGCATTAAAAATATTTTTTTCTTTTTTATGGGCAATGTTGGCAAGATATCCGGATAAAAAAGATTGATGCAAGGCGATATATAAAGGGCCGCCAATATCAAATTCTTTGGCCTTCATCCCTTTGGTTCCTGTTTGAGAGAGGATCTTTTTTTCTCCTCGTATATGATGCTCTTTCAGGATTTTGATAATTTGTCCGTGGATTTCATTCCATTCCCTCAGACGCTTGAAAGACAGGAAATGATCCTGACAGTATTGTTTGAGTTTGGATCGGGACCTTAGCTTTTTTTCAGCACGTTTACAGGCATTCCATATATTTAAAAGAGTGATAAAATCAGAACTCGGATCCTTGAACAGCGCATGCTGTTGATCGGCTGCCTGGGTTTTCTCTGCCGGTCGCTGCCTTGGATCTGAAATGGCAAGGGCCGTGGCAATGATGGCCGCTTCTTTCAGACATCCATTCATATCCGCTTCAATTAAAATTCTGGATAATTTGGGATCAACAGGCAGTTTTGCCATGATTTTGCCGATCTTTGTGAGGGTATAGATTCTTTTTTTTGTTGGCCTGTTTTTGCTTTTCTTCTCTTTGATGGCACCTAATTCAATCAGGGTATCAAATCCGTCTTTGATGCTTTTGGGGGCAGGTGCATCGATAAATGGAAAGGTCGAGACATCTCCAAGATTCAGGGATATCATTCGCAGTATGACTTCGGCAAGATTGCTTCTTAAGATCTCAGGAGAAGTAAAAAAAGGTCGTGAGTTAAAATCATCTTCATCAAACAACCGGACACAAACCCCGTTTTCAACCCGGCCGCATCGTCCCATTCTCTGGTTGGCGGAAGACTGA
>JAFCZY010000399.1 GCA_019314105.1 Deltaproteobacteria bacterium | reverse complement strand
TATCAAGCCAAGCCAGAGTCTCCTCATTATTTTCCCAATCAATTAACTCCTCAATCTTCTTATCATTTTTTATTTTCGACTGTGTATATTCAATGAATTTCTTTTGGATATCACGTTTTCCGGACAGATCAATTTGCAGATAGTCCATGGTGGATTCTATACTCCGATGTCCAAGACGGTTTTTAATATCAGACACCGGATAACCTGAAGCCAGCATGTTCACAGCACATGAATGTCTAAAACTATGAACCGGGCTCAGGCCTTGGAGGCGTTTTTGGGGCAAAGCTTTTGATAAATATTTTCTGCAAAGCCGGTTTATGCCATGCCTGGTGAGTTCCATTTTCCGCTGATTGACAAATAGCCTGTTAAAGTAAATCGGTTTTGGATCAATACGATAATTCAATATGTATTCTTTGATAAGGGAAGCTGTCTTGGGCCAGAGGTTAATCAGCCGATAACGATTTCCTTTCCCCAGGATTGCAAGAGTTTTATTCTGATGATCAAAGTAATCAAGGTTCAAAGTTGCAATTTCACTTGCTCGTGCCCCAGAGTCAAATAGAAGATGAAGGATTGTATAATCACGCATCCCTTCTTTTTTACTGAGATCAACTGCATTAAAAACTTTTTTGATTTCTTTCGGGTACAAAAACCCAATCAGTTTTTTTAAAGCCCTTTTTTGAGGGATATTTAAAATATTTTCAGCAAGCTGTCGTTTGTCAGGATACATGAACCGGACCATTTTCTCCAAAGATTTAATTACTGCCAGCCTATGGTTCCGGGTTCTGGCAGTATTATGCCGGTGAGTTTCAAGATGGTTCAAAAAAGAAAGAACAAGATTGGCTGATAGATGATCTATCTTTAGAGATTTGATTTTGACGTTATGGTATTGTGCCATAAAGGGCAAAAATATTGAAAAGGTTTCCCGATAAGCTTTTACACTTTGCTCGCTGGAACCTTTTATCTGTGGCAGGTACTGATCAAAAAATTGATGTAGGCATGTGGATAATTTCATATGGCCTCATATTTTTTGGACATTGAAAAATCAAGCATTTGCCTTCGATGTACGGCATCCAGAACTTTTAAATATTTAGTGGTATGTTTATATTCACTGTGCCCCATGTAAACAGCAAGTACAGGCAAAGCATTTTGAGGGGATCTACCTTTTTCTTTAATTCGCTTTAATGTGTTCACTGCAAAGGAATGTCTTAAACTATGCGGTGTTGGGGGAAGAAAATTAGTTGTTCCAATTACTCTTCTTGGCTGTTCAAGTTTAATATCTTTGACAGCTTTTTTAAATCTTCGAGCCACATAATCTCTTTCTAATTTTGTGTATTCATCTTTGGTCAACAAATAAGGGATGTTTTGGTTTTTCTCAGGAAGAAATGTATTTTTGACATTTACCAAATTATTAATTTCAGAGGCTACTGATTCCGGTATTGGAATCAACCGATCTTTTTTGAATTTGGTTTTTTCAATATAGATTGTTTTTTCATCGGGTCTGTAATGGTTTGCCAATAGCCTCGCAGGCTCTGAGATTCTTAGCCCACACCGGGCCATCAAAATAATAGAGATATAGGCACAATAATCCCATAAAAAATATCGTTCAGTTTTTCGCAGGTCTCTGTAGGCTGCACAAAGTAAATGATCGACTTCTTCTGGTGAAAAAATAAAGGGAACGATAGAATTATTTGGTAATGCAGGAATATCCTGTAAAGGATTTTCATAAATTTTGCCCTTGCGGATAAGAAACTTAAAAAAGACTCTTATGCTTGGTATCATATTATTTAATGTTCGTGCTTCAAAATTACGTGTTGCTCTGTACTCAATAAAAAAGGATGGTGTAAAAGATTGCCAGGTTGCATTTTTTTCTTTTACATATTGATCAAAGTTTTTAAGATAAAATATTGTCGTCTTGACTGCAAAACCAGTATTTATGCGATACTCAACATAATCTTTTAATTGTTTCGCCAGAAAGCTTTTAAAGGATTTCATCAATTATTACCTCTCGCATAAGCTTAATATGAATACTGAGATACTTGCGGCTTGATTCAATATTTTTATGACCCATCATTTCTTTAATTCCATAGATGGATACACCGGACTCCAGAAGATTTTGTGCATATGAATGACGTAACCAATATGCACTTGCACGAAGATTATTTTTCTTCATACATATACCGACATGACGAGTAATATCATTACGAACCATGGGCTTATAAGGCGGAATGAGTTGTAGAAAAAGACGTCTATGGTCGCTGACAGGTCTGCCGCCTACGATATAAGCAGTGATTGCTTTTATCGTATTGTCA
>JAFCZY010000398.1 GCA_019314105.1 Deltaproteobacteria bacterium | reverse complement strand
GCATTAAGTAACACGACCTGTACTGGAGGTGCTTTTATAGTTTTTTTTGTTGTAGGGTTGACGGAAACTATTGGTGGTTTTCTTTATCTATCAATAAATGGGAAAAAAACTGCGGATCAATCTGTCCATGGGGCAGTCAATATCGAAAATCCCGAACAAAAGCATTAAACTCAACTTTATTTCCTAACAAATTTCATTTAGTGCCTTTTCCTGGATTAATCTTTTTAATATATAGATCACATTTTCCAAATCCCTGGATATTTTTTTTGTAAACTATGGTTTCATAAGCTGAGCGATTTGGATATTATACGATTTGTTATTTTTAGATGTTCAACAGAAAAAAAATAGTAGCATTGCTGGTTGAAAAAGCAGATCAGGCATGAAATAACAAAGCATAATAAGATAAAAACAATGACATCATTCAATATAAAAAATAAAGAAACCATAAACCGCTTTCAGATGCTGGTCTTGTTCTTTTTGACGGCCATTTTTTTTATTAATTTTACGATTCGGATTATTATTTCTCCTTTATTGCCAACCATATCGTTGGACATGGGGTTAAGCCATGATCAGGGCGGGTCACTTTTTTTAATATCTGCATCCGGTTATTTTATTGTATTGGTATGCTCAGGATTTGTTTCATCTAAACTCGGCCATAAAAAGACCATTGCATTTTCCGCTATAGCTGCGGGAATCGCTTTTATCCTCACCGGGTTGAGCCAGGGGCTTTTGGGCATGCGGATCGGGATATTCTGTGTGGGAATGGCATCTGCTTTATACCTGCCGTCCGGCATGGCCATACTGACATCATCGATTGATCAGGGCAACTGGGGAAAAGCCATTGGTATCCATGAACTGGCCCCAAACCTGAGCTATCTTCTGGCGCCTTTGATTAGTGAAGTCCTCTTGCTGTTGCTGCCATGGACAAGTTTGTTTTTTGTCATCGGTGGGCTCTCAATCATTATGGGAATTTCTTTTTTCAAGTTTTCCCGCGTGAAGGATTTTTTTGGAGAATCACCCACGTTGACCGCATTTTTACCCCTGGTGGGACACCGCTCTTTCTGGATCATGGTTGTTCTGTTCAGCCTTGGCGTTATCGGGACCCTGGGAGTGTATTCCATGCTGCCGCTGTTCCTGGTTGATATCCATGGCATGACCAGGGCCCAGGCCAATTCTTTGATTACCATGTCCAGGATTTTAACGCTGCTCATGCCGCTGTTTATCGGATGGGTGTCCGACCGGGCCGGCCTGAAACCCACGCTGTCAGCTGTACTCTTTTTAACCGGGATTTCAACCCTGCTGCTTGGAGTTTTGAACGGACAATTTATTAAGATGGTCATTTTCTGCCAGCCATTACTGGCGGTCTGTTTTTTTCCACCGGCATTTGCCGCCTTATCTCAAATCGGATCAAAGAAAATACGGAATATTGCCATTTCTTTTACCATTCCCATTGCATTTCTTTTTGGCGGCGGTGTTGTCCCGAACCTGATTGGGATATTAGGGGACCATGGCTATTTCTCCATGGGATTTATTCTTTTCGGCAGCTTGATCTGCCTGGGGGCGGGTATCCCGGTTTTTCTTAAATTTCATCAGGACAATGATTAGATAGAGCAACGCTAATCTGTGTCTAATAGCATTTGCCCATGATAGCTCAGCCGGGCAGAATAAAGCAGACTGCCCGGCTGGTACAATTATTTATTCTTTTTCAGCGCCACATACAGGGCAGGTCCAATCATCGGGAAGATCTTCAAAACTTGTTCCAGGGTCAATGCCATTGTCCGGGTCACCCTCTGCAGGGTCATACACATAACCACAAGGTCCGCATACGTATTTGTCCATTTTTTTCTCCTTAACTATAGTTAATCATTCATAATATATCTATATCATAACTGATTGTATTGAAACTACAAAAATAAATCAGTTACAATAGATCCGCTTTTTTAAGAGCAAATATAATGCCTTTATAAGATGCCACGATCACAACGCCATAAAGTATCAAAAGTAATGCGGTCATAAATATAAGTTCCTTTTTTTATTATCTTTTAATATGATTCTTCATTGGTGACGTCTTCTTTGGTCAGTTTTTTTGAATCCATCAGTTTCCAGACATAGACAACATAGCCAAGGACAAAAGGGATGCCGATTGCCACATAGGTCATGATGGTCAGCGTATAATGACTGGAAGAGGCATTATAGATGGTAAGGCTTGATTGAAGATCAAGTTTTGATGGATAAAAAGCTGTGTTATTGAAGGCCGGGAGGCACAGGACAACAAGACCCACAAATATAGTGCCTAATCCGCTGAACCATATCCC
>JAFCZY010000397.1 GCA_019314105.1 Deltaproteobacteria bacterium | reverse complement strand
CAAATGGTGTTTAACTATGAAAACCATCATTCAGGTAGTCAGTTTTGGCATCTCGTGTTACATCCTTATTCTGGTTGCGCTCTATTTTTTTCAGGATAAGCTTTTGTTTTTCCCCGGTCCAACCCCATTTGGTGACTGCCCTGAAATGGAACGGCGTAATGCCCGAGCAGAAACAGTCGGGGATATCCGCTACTATCTTAAAACAAAATCAGATCCTGATGCCTGGATCATCATCTTCCACGGGAATGCCGGAAACGCATGTGATAGAACCTATTTTCTGGATCTCTTAAAGGAGTTTAATTCCAACCTGGTTGTATTTGAATATCCTGGCTATGGAAAAGATTTGAATGCGCCCGGTGAAACTCTTTTCCTTAAACAGGCGCTTGAGCTGATTCTTCATATCAATCCCTGGGAACCGGTGTCGCCACCTGGATAGCAACCCGAACCGATATCAGAGGTTTGATTCTTATTTCTTCGTATACCTCCATTGCACAGGTTGCCCAGCATCATTATTTCTGGCTACCGGTTAAATTTTTAATGAAACATAAATTTTTGGCTCACACCTGGGCCAGACAGACCCAGACGCCTGTCATTCTATTTCATGGCGTCAATGATGATATTATTCCGGTTCATTTTGCCCGGCATCAAATTTTGAATTTCAAAGGAGAAAAAGAGTTGGTTGAAATCCCGAATTGCGGACATAACGATATTATGGATATAGGCGAAAAAATTATTCAAAAAAAAATTCGCGGTTTTTTATCAAATACCGGCACCAAACAAGGCCCATGATACAGTTTGATTTAAGTCTTTAGTTATAGGTCCGGCCATGACAGACATTGCCATGGCCCGGGAGTATTAATTCTTATTGGGCGTCATTGATTCCCACTTCTTCAAAGGTTTTAATATCAGCCAGAATTCTGGTGGAAAGATCCAGAAGTTCCATGCAGACGGCAGCACCTGTGCCTTCTCCCAGTCTGAACCTCAGATCAATCAAGGGATCAAGGCCAAGTCTTTCATACATAAACATATGACCGATTTCCACAGAT
This sequence comes from Deltaproteobacteria bacterium, assembly GCA_019314105.1. GTDB lineage: Bacteria > Desulfobacterota > Desulfobacteria > Desulfobacterales > Desulfobacteraceae > Desulfobacula. The sequence continues at coordinate 1,674 of JAFCZY010000397.1, read as the reverse complement.
TTGTGGCTGGCAAAAAGATATTTTTTTGCAGCCGGAGCCAGTTCGCAGGCAATCAAAGCACCCGCAGTGGAGATAAACCCGTCACAGATGACGGGGATGCCTCTGGCTGCAGCACCCAGAACAAGACCGGCAAGACCGCCGATTTCAAGACCCCCCACCTTTGAAAGAACATCAATGGGGTCTGCCGGGTCTGGCTTGTGAAGGGCAAGTCCTTTTTTTATGACGGCAATTTTGTTTTTCAAACATTCATCATCAATACCCGTACCGCGACCCGTCAATTTTTCGACGTCAATACCGGAAAAGGCTGCAATAATAGCTGAAGACGGTGTTGTATTACCGATCCCCATGTCACCGGTGCCCAGGAGATCAACAGGAGCCTCTGCCTCAAGTTCATTTACTATTTCAATCCCGGCTTCAATGGATAAAACGGCCTCTTCCCGGGTCATGGCAGGCTCTTTTGTGAAATTGGCTGTCCCGTATCTTACTTTTTTATGAAAGATCGGAAGATCCGGTTCAAAGTCATGGTTAACCCCAAGATCAGCCGCTTTGACAATGGCTCCGGCATGCTTTCCAATCACATTGACCGATGCCCCGTTGTTTGCGAAATTATAGACCATCTGCGGGGTGACTTCGGACGGGAAAAGGCTTACCCCTTCTTCGGTCACACCATGGTCACCGGCACAGGTAACGATCCTTTTATTGGAAAGTTTCACGTCAATAGTGCCTTTGATGGCGGCAAGTCTTGCAGAGATATCTTCCATAATCCCAAGGCTTCCAGCCGGCTTTGCCTGATTGGCAAGCCGTTCTTTGGCTGCATGAAAAGCGTCTTCATTAAGTGTTTTAGAAATGGATTGAATGGTCTGTTCTAATAGTGTCATAGTCTCCTCGCTATTAAATCTCCTGCAAAAATCAAAGAAGGGTTCTGCAAGAAATAAATTCTTACAAAACCCTTTGCCATCGAGTTCCACAAAGATTATTACCTGGCTCGTCTTCTGACTTCCGGCATTAAATCCGTTTTTTTTGACCTTCCCATTTTCATAATAAAAAAAAAAAAAAACAGATATTTCCGGTTACAGCGGCGGGACCGTCACGGAGTTTCACCGTGTTCCGTTGGCCAAGGCAACCATAAAAACTACGATAATTATTTACAAAAAAAAGGAGATCATGTCAATATTCATTTGAAAGTTTTTTATTGGCCCCTTGTTGATATGCGAGTATATTTAACTGCATCAGAAAAAAATAGCGTGTAATTTTGGACGGAGGTTAAAATGCCAGGGTATTTAAAGAAATATATAGAAAATACAATCACAGAAGACCTGAAGCAAAAAATGGTCTTCATCGGCGGGCCCCGGCAGGCAGGAAAAACCACTCTGGCAAAACATCTTTGCGAACAGGCCGGGTTTGACCCGAAAAAAAGATATATAAACTGGGATGCGTTAGAAGACCGGGAAAAAATAATGGGTGAAATGTTCCCGACAGGTGCAGGTTATCTGTTGCTGGATGAAATTCATAAATTTTCCAGGTGGCGACAGATTATAAAAGGCCTTTATGATAGACGTGGAGATGAAATACAGATTCTTGTAACAGGGAGTGCTCGACTTGATTATTATCGTCGAGGAGGAGACTCCCTGCAGGGCAGATATCATTTTCACAGGCTTTTGCCGTTAACATTTG
>JAFCZY010000396.1 GCA_019314105.1 Deltaproteobacteria bacterium | reverse complement strand
ATCTTTGGCTTCAGCTACCCGATAATCTTCGCTTTCAAGAGTATCCACAAGCCCTAACCTGATGTTCATATCATCTTCTGCCACAAGAATTTTAATCTGACTCATGATGTTTTATCCTTGCTGTAAAACAACTGCCGCTTCCCGGCATCATGATATCGAGGAGAACCAGATCAAAAGAATCGGTTTTAAACAATTCCAATGCCTGCCTGCCGTCTTTGGCTTCAACTACCCGATAATCTTCGCTTTCAAGGGTATCCACAAGCCCCATTCTGATGTTCATATCATCTTCTGCCACAAGAATTTTAATCTGACTCATGATGTTTTATCCTTGCTGTAAAACAGCTGCCGCTTCCAGGCATGGGCTCAAAAAACAGATCGCCTTCAAGATCTCTTAAAATCTGCCTTGCGATACTCAATCCCAAACCCGAGCCCGGCTGTTTTGTGGTTAAAGAATTATCCACCCTGTGAAATTTTTCAAAAATCATCTCTTGCTGTGCTTTGGGGATGCCCGGCCCATCATCACAAATTTTTAACAGGATAAAAGACTTGTCCTTTTCCAGAACAAATTTGATAAACTTTCCTTTGTCGGCATACTTTAGAGCATTGTCCACGAGATTCAGAATCACCTGCTCTATGGCATCCCGGTCTGTTTTTACCTTATAATTCCCTTCTTCAATCTGTAATATGATTTCAATGCCCTGATTCTCTATTCTGATGCTGTGAGACTGGATCATCTGATCTAATAACCGGTCCATTTCAAAGATCGTTAAATGATATGTCTTCTTGCCCTGTTCCAGTTTTCCAAAAGCAAGCACATTATTAATCAGTCTTGTCAAACGCTCACTTTCACTGACAATGACAGAAAGATAGGTTTGTATTTTATTCGCATCTTTAATTCTTTTGGACAACAACAGTTCTGCATACATTCGGATACTGGTCAATGGTGTTTTTAGTTCATGGGATACCGAAGAAACAAATGACGTTTTCTGCCTGGCATCTTTCATATTTTGAAGGGTCATGCGGGTCAACAAGACACCACCCGATACAATGGCAATGATAAAAACACCCAGTAAAATTACAGAGACATATAAAAAACCACGGGTTGATCCAAACCCTTTCTTATCGACAAAGACGCCAATCTGCCAGTGGGGCAGCAGGTTTGATATGGAAATGACTGCTCTAGGCCTTTCTTTGGGATCGACCGTCATTTTCCCGGACTGATGCATAAAATAGCCGTTTCCATCCATTAACAATAAGGCGACTTTTTTTTCCGGCAATTCTGGAAAATCAACCACCAGTCTTGACAACAAAGCCATCAATTCCAGTTCAATCCCATATACCGGTCCATTTCCGATTTTTTGCACCCAGCCTAAAATGTGCAGCCGGTTCTCACTGAACCAGGGGATCCAACCTGATTTTTCTATAAATGATTGTTCCGATTCTGCGGGAAAAAGCGCCTGTTGATCTGAAACAGGCGCTTTTTGTACAACCCTTGACAGGGCAACAAGCTTTTGACGGGATGATTCTGTTACCCCTTTTGTCTTTGACTCATCCTTTGAAAGGTCTTCATTAAAATCAAACTTCATTCTCCCTGAAAACAGCGAATCATACCGGGTGATAAACCGTCTTTCCTCAAGGGTGGATTCCATTCCCCTGACCGGATATTCAAGTTCCCGGTCCTTTTGATAAATAAAAACATTGCGCACCAGAGGATTTGTCTCTTCCCATACCAAAAGGGTTTTCTGCAAGTTATCCTGATCAATATCAAGTAATGACTGCGTAAGATTTTCCTGAACCGCTTCAACCGTAATGTGAATGGTTTCAGAAATAGTTTTTGCCCTTTCAGACAACGCCTGTATGGCTGCCCGGTTAATCCGTTCCTGCTCGTGGGACAGCAGCCGGAAGGCAATACCACTTATAATAAGGGTGGGCACTAAAAATAGTGCCCAGAAGATAATGATGGATCGTTTGCTTGTCATACCTTAAGCCATACCAGTTTTTTGCCTATTGTGAAAGCTGTTGATTTTTCATCTGAAAAGATTCGGTTCTCAACACTTTACGGCTTTTGGGGCTCATGCCCCGATCCTCAATTGTATCAGCCTGAACTTCCAGCTCATCGGCTTCTTTTAATAATTCTTTGTCATTATACTGGGAACCGACTTGTTTCAACCGGGCGGCAGACTGTTTAAGCTCTTGCACGGCCTCTTTTTTCTTTCCCTGATCAGACAGCTCACTCTTTTTTCTTTCCCTGATCAGACAGCTCAATGGCTTTTTCCTGGGCCAGGGCATTCAGATTTAATTGATATTCTCTGATCACTTCAATGTTGGTTGATCTGGCAACCTTTCCAGAATCACTGCTGAAGGAGGCATATGAGATCCCGGTTGATTTTTCCGGTTTTCGGCTGAACGGATTTTCATACGTTACGTCAACCTGAGCAATCTTGATTCTTGATCCGGATGTTGATTTTGGAATATTGACTTCAACCAGGGCATACTTCTCCTGATCCCCATAAAGCTGGTTCATATAAAATTCTATCTGGTTTTCGCGTATCCTGCCTTCTCTTCCGATAATATTAATCGCTTCCACATTGTCGGACAGCGTTATGGTCACTTTTACTTTTTTCGCCACTACATTTAATACATCCCCCAGTTCTGCTGCAAAAATTCTGGGAAGATCAAACCCGGATTCAACAAAATATGTATTGCCGTCACTTTTCTGGGCAAGTCTTGTCATGAGATCTTCATTATAATCGGTCCCCACTCCCACGGTTGTGACAGAAATATTTTCTTTAATCAAAGCGGCACCAAGCCGCCCAAGATCTTCCGGCATCCTGGGTCCGACATTGGCCAGGCCGTCAGACAGAAGAATAATTCGGTGTACATAATCACTTTCAAGCTTTTTCCTGATCTCGGAAGCCCCCTGACTGACACCGCCGAAAAGAGCTGTACTGCCCCCGGCGCGAATCTGTTGAATGGTATTAATAATACTTTGAATGTTCCCGGCTCTTTGAGCGGGAACAATGGTATGGACATTGGTATCATAGACCACTACAGAAAAAATATCCTGCAAACCAAGCCGGGTTAATGCCTCAATGGCAGCCTCAATGGCAGCCGCCTTTGCCTGTTGAATCTTGGTGCCGCTCATGGAGCCGGACTGATCCAGAACCAGAGCAAGATTGACCAGGGGCCTTTTAATATGAGCTGGAGATGGCGGTGCATCAAGGGTGATCTTAAGCACCACATTCTGGGAATCTCCTGCCGGTAGAATCGCCCTGTCCGTCTCCACCCTGCAGATAACTTTGGAAGGTTCAATTCCTGCCTGGACACCCCCTGCCATTAAAATAAAAACGATCAATACTGTAAAAAATGAAATGATTGTTCGGTGTTGATATCGTTTTGAATGTGTCATGGTCTTTCTCCTTTACCTGTTGAGTTAATCAATTTTTGTTTAAACCGCAATATAAAAATCTGTCTTACATCCGGTTCAACTATACAGGGCACGATTCAGAGATGTGTCATAAAGGAGTAAAGAAGTTGTAAAAAACTTGTAAAATGGGGGGTTTTAAATCCTCCGCTGGATAAAATGATCACTCTTGCCCCGGTTTCATAAAAGAGTCCCCAAAGATTGCGGGACCATATCGGTTCAATTTTTGAAACCGGCAACGGGATATCTTCCGGGGAGCCTCCTGTAATATAGTCGGCCAAAAGTTTTCCAAACACGGTCCCGGGACCAATACCCCGGCCATTATAACTTGTGACCATTGCCATGTTTTTATCCAGCACATGGAATCTTGGAATATGGTTAGTATTCATGGCAAACCTCCCATGCCACCCATAGTCAAGCTGTGTGTCTCCAACCTGGGGAAATGTTTTTGCAATCGTTCTTTTGACCCAGTTTTCATGCAGATCACAGGCAAAGCCTTCCACCGTCCCCACACTGCCCACAATGAGTCGTCCGGCAGCATCCAGACGATAAGAAGACAGAATCAAATTGGTATCCCAAGCACCCTGGCGCCCAGGCAATACAGTTTCCAGAACATCTTTTGAAAGCGGCGGCGTGGCAAACTGGAAAAAGCTCATTTGAACCATTGATTTTTTATTTGATTTAAATGCGTGGCTCGGGTAGGCATGAACCGCAATGATAACCGACTTTGCAGTCAACGTTCCTGTCGGGGTGTCTAATTTCCACCCATCCCTGGTCTTTTCAAATCCGACCACAGGGGATTGGTTATACAATTGCGCCCCGGCTTTTAATGCTGCATTGGCAAGCCCATAAGCATACGCCAGCGGCTGAATGGTTCCGGCACGCTTATCCAGCAATGCCCCATAAAAAGAAGTACTGCCGGTCTTGGAAGCCGCCTCATCCCGCTCAAGAAGCCGCACGGGCGCCCCACGTTTCAACCACTGAGCTTCCCGCTGCTGAAGCGCTTTATAACCTTTTTTGGAATCTGCACAATGAAGGGTTCCATTGCGAAGGGCTTCACATTCAATCCCATGGTCTTTAATCAGTTCAAACACAAGATCAGGAGAATCCCCCAGGACATCGATGAGTTTTTCTCCATATTCAGGGCCGGCAAGCCTAAGCAACTCTTCGGGCATGAGCCAGAGCCCTGCATTAACAAGCCCCACATTACGTCCTGCTCCGCCATACCCAATATCTTCCGCCTCAAGAACAACGCTTTCTTTACCCATTTTTGCAAGATGCAGGGCAGCGGAAAGGCCAGTATATCCTCCCCCAATGATGGCAATGTCAGTTCTTTGATCTCCCTGCAGGGAAGTCAACCGGGGTTTGGAAGGTGCCGTGGCCGCCCAAAGACCTTGTTTCATATTTCTGTCTTTCATGAGTTCTCCTAATTATTTTATCAAAATTTTCAAGGCTGTCCGACGCCCTTTAATCATCCTTTATCACCTTTTGTCTCAATTGCTTAAGTTTGCCATGTCTTGTTTTTTTGTCCAACCGTTTTTTCTTTGCACTTCCGGAAGGCCGGGTTGGTCTCCTTTTCTTTTGCTTGACCATTGATTTTAAAATTAAGGCCTTGAGCCTGTTAAGG
>JAFCZY010000068.1 GCA_019314105.1 Deltaproteobacteria bacterium | reverse complement strand
ACTCCTATATAATTCATTTTGGGTCCTCCTTCCTGGGTTATGGTTGTTTTTTAGGTAAAAAATCGTACCATATTCCAACCTAGGAGGGATACCCGTAGTTTCATATTCTCATTTTCATAAAGGTGATTTTTGAAATATCTTTACAGACATTAGAAATATTGGTATGGAATTTTTAATCGATTTTAAAAAATTGGTCAGATATCATTAAAATTAACAAAACATACTGATCTGCACATTAACTGGTTAACTGGCATAAATTAATTATGCGTAAAATTTTTATTGCTGATATATTTGGTAGAACCCCAGAATTGGAAGAATTGATATGTTCAGTTGGTGGGCAAAGTGAAATTATAGATCCCTATTCTGGAAGATTTATTGATTTTGCAGATGAATCTGAAGCTTACGCCCATTTCATGGATACTGTAAGTATAGAAGAGTATTGCAAAGTTTTAAAGACAAAGCTGAAACTGAATTCAACTCCAACAGAATTAATTGGTTTTAGTGTCGGGGCATCAGTTTTATGGAGAATTTCAGACAGTTTAAATTCTGAATTCATTACCAGAGTAGTCTGTTTTTACGGTTCGAAAATTCGGCATCATCAAAAAATTTGCCCCAGTCTCCGTATTGAGCTTATATTACCAAATTTTGAATCAAATTTTGATGTTAATGAGTTTGCGCAAAATATGTCAGAGAAAACAAATGTGTTCATACATAAAACAAATTTTTTACATGGTTTCATGAACTCTCGTTCAAAAAATTTTAACCATATTGGTTACAAATATTACGTTGAATGGCTGTGTACCCTTTAAAAACAAATACTAAAAATTTGGGGCCTAATTATAATGACAAAAGAAATTTACAATTATGAAGTCAGGTGTAAGACCTGCTATAAAAAATTTACAACTCAACTATTTGAAAGCCATGAGAAAAATTTATGGCTTGTGGACAAAAAAGACTGGTATTGCGAAACATGCAAAACTGAGCATTTCGAAAAACAGACATCCAAATTGGCAAAATCTCATGCCAAAATAGGCTTTCCTACACTCATTGGGACCCCAAAGAGAGTTTCCTGGGCAGAAAAAATCAGGGCTGACCTGATCAACAAAGTAAGCTTTTTTAAAAAAAGTCTTGTATTTAATGATGATAAAAAAAAAGAAACATCAGATCTGGCATTTAATTTATTTTTACAGGAGTGGCAGGAAAAAACAGATGCCAAATGGTGGATAGATAATAGAAAAACAACTGTTCGGAATATCTCCGATAGAATTAAAAAATTAGCAGGTTCTCTCGATTAAATAAAAAATTGGAGACTATCCTCCAGCGTTTACAGCTAATATAAATATTTTTGCAGATTCGGAGATAATAATTCCAGGACTCCCAACAAAATCAGATTACTTCCAATAAAATTTCATGGGATCTTAATTTATTTGATCATGCGGTTTTCCATATAGATGAATCTCATATCAAAGACTGAAAATCTTGTTTATACAAGATGTGGCATTCTGGAAATATTTAAAAAGCCCGGACTGGTGAAAGAAACGCTCGGTAAATTGCTGAGTTTGACTTCTGATCAATGATACCATAAGCCTTGGGTGCTGCTACTTTGAAAAAATTGTAAAATTTCCTATTTGCAAAGAGTGTAGATTCATTTGCGGGAAGCAGCTTGGTACAAAGATCTAGTATCACTGTTCCACACTCTTTTTGTGCCCAGTAATGAAGGATCGATCGCATCTTTAACAGTATAGTCTGTATAAGCAGGAAGATATTTTTTCCCTGTCCAGAACCAGAACCTTGATCCCCATGCCAATTTGACACGATCATCATACGTACCGTTAAACAAGTCGGCTCTCCATCCCTCGACAATTTGATAGAGCCCGTTTATTTTGGGCTGATCAGTAACGTAGGCTGAAACATTGTGACTTTTATAAACAAGTATTAATTTGTCTTGTTTCTTTAGAAAATGGAAATTAGGACGATATACACCTCGTCTCGAACTGGCAAGCAAATAAAAGACATAGGCTTTCTGGCCATTCCCGATATTATCCACTATGTCAAAGTCAGTTGCTGCCGCGAGCCTGGAAAAATCTTCTTTTTGAAAATTCTCTGTAATTTTGTCACCCCAAAGAATGAATGAAACTTCATCCGGATTATGGCATTCGGCACTGTTTGAAATGTATTGAGTTAAGGGGTTCCCTCCGGTCTGGCGGAGAATCTTATCCTGAACTTCGGGTAATACCTCCGGTTTAATTCCCTCTGTATTACTCTGACTGGATGATATGACCGGTGACATGGGGAGAAGGAATATTCCTATTAAAAATATAGCCAGATACGTTTTAACGCGATGAGATTTCATGTTTTCCTCCTTTTGAATAGATATTAACCGAAATGCCATTCCTCTGGCGGCTGAGGTAAACCCTGCCAGGTTCCGGGACAGTTGCCCCGTGATAGACTGGGTTTTTAGAAATGCGACAATTTGCCTGCCATAGTTCGTGGGAGAAATGGTACCGTAAGAGAGAACCGCTGCATCACATGATGCCTCGCGTGTCCAGGTGAGACGGGGCATGATATACCAGACAACGGGGTTAAAAAAATATACGATTCTCAATATTTCCTGAAGCGTTATAAAGAAGTCATCCCAACGTTTTACATGCACAAGTTCATGCGTCGGGACAGCCTCAAAGGCAAAATTTCCGGGTGGTGAAAGTAAATGTTTCGGCAAGACTACAAAAGGCCGAAATAATCCAATGGTAAAAGGTGATCCATTGGAGGCGTCTGACTTAAGTACAATTTTCCTGCGGATATACAACCGTTTTCTCCAAACCTCAGCAAGATAGAGCACATCAGGATCAATAAGTTTTTCTCCATTCAGTGCTATTTTCCAGAAGCGATAACGTTTTTGAAGGAATCTCACAATTAGGAATGTGGTTATTGTCAACCATATACAGAAAGCAAAAAAACAGAAGGGTCCAGATGAGAGTGAAGAAAAAATGCTGGTACGATGTCTGACCGGTGTCTGTGTATTTTTACTGCCCTGGAGAGATTCATTGGAAAAAGACACAGCCGGGACGTTCTGGTTGTCATGAAAATTGAATGATGTTTTAAAACGTTCTGAAGATGGCCCGGAAACAATTTGCGGAGAATACGATTGGATGAGATTACCGGCGCTCCATGTAAACGATGCATCCGGCGGCAATACCAGCCGGATAAGAATCAGCAGCCACAGCCCGTGCTGCCACTGGGGATATTTTCCACGGCTGCACCTCACAAGTCCCCAGATAACTGGAAACAATATTAAAGAATACAGCGATTGCAGTGATAAAGTGCGTATCACTGTCAGTGCGATATCATCAAGATGTATCATTTTGATTCTCCTTTGCATCCTCCAGGAGGCCTTCCAGTTCCTTTATCTCTTCGGCGTCTAAAGCATTGCTCCTGGAAAAAAGAGCCACTACTTCTCCATGATCTATTTCCAGGATCCGATCTGCAAAAAACTGAATGAACCTTACCAATCCTTTTGGTCGGGATATGAGAGCACGATATAGAAAAACACCATGAAATTTTTCTCTCATTAGAAATTGCTTTTGTACCATCCGATCCATCATGGTTTTGGTAGTGGAATAGGCCCAGTCATAGGTTGCGGTTATCCGGTCGTGGACTTCCCGGACACTAAGTCTACCATTCTTCCAGATAATTCTCAGGATATTAAATTCGGTTTTAGTCAAATCCGGCAGGGGCAAATTTTCAGTCATGGATACCTCTCTGTTAAAAAATAACTTAATTGTTACAGTTGTAACAACATATTCGCACAGCGAAACACGATCGTCAAGTCAATCTTTAATATTTTTTAGCGAGAATGAATATTTAGCTTCGTCTCCTTGCGTATTGGGCTTCGGCTGCAAAACAACGGCGTTCACCGGTATTTTAAAGGCTCAGTCCAGACAAAATTCGGGAACCCCAATATGTGATATGTGAATATTTTTCAGCTTTGAAATTTCAATTCAATTATATGAGCCAGAAACTTTGTCAGAAGACATTCTCCCGCATTATTTTTTATAATAACAAGCTGATTTTTAAAAAAAAATATACGAAAATACGGCTATCAATACCAAGTTACCAATTTTACCTGAATATCCCCGTTTACGATAACCCTGCTATTTTCCGGCGTAAGACTTTTATTTGCCAATCCTTTATGATAAACCGTATCCATATTATAGTTATGGTAAATGAAAATATATTAAAAAAAGTGGGGATTGCATCCTTTATCATGATGGCATCTGTGTTTGCCAGTCGTGTGATCGGTGTTTTCCGTGAAATGGCGATTGCAAATTTCGGCGGTATAAAAGCCGGGGTTGATGCCTATCAGATTGCCTTTATCCTCCCTGAAATCCTTAACCATATTGTGGCAAGCGGTTTTCTGTCTATCACTTTTATTCCCATTTTTGCCCACTATCTTTCCTTGGACAGGGAAGATGACGGATACAAAGTCTTTTCTATTATCATGAATGGTTTCGGGCTTCTTCTTTTTTGTTTTATTTTGATCACGATGATGTGGGCACCAAAGTTTGTCCATATTTTTGCCCCCGGCATTCAAGATCCCGATACGTTTGCCTTGGCTGTAAAAATGACCCGGATTATCATTCCTGCCCAATTTTTCTTTTTCAGCGGTGGACTGCTTATGGCGGTTCAATTTGCAAAAGAAAAATTTTTTATCCCTGCCCTTGCTCCTTTAATTTACAATTTAAGTATTATTCTGGGCGGATTGATTCTCGGCCCTTTCATAGGAATGGAAGGATTTGCCTGGGGAGTCCTGGCAGGCGCATTCCTGGGAAATTTTGCGGTCCAGATTATCGGTGCTAAAAAACTGGGTGCCCGGTATTACCCTATAATAAACTTTACTCATCCTGATCTGATAAAATATATTACGCTCACACTGCCTTTGATGATAGGGCTTACCATGACGTTTTCAACGGAAATTCTCTTAAAATTTTTCGGATCCTACTTAAATGAAGGCAGTATTGCTGCCATGAATTATGCCCTCAGGGTGATGTTTGTTCTTGTGGGACTTTTCGGGCAGGCCATTGGTGTTGCATCATACCCCTTCATGGCAAAACTTGCCCAGAAAGGTGACTTTTTTGAGCTAAACCGCCTGTTAAACAAAACATTGAAATTTATTTCCCTTGTCATTCCCTTTTCTGTCCTTTTTATTGTTTTAAGCCATGAAATTGTGACGATTCTTTTTCAAAGAGGACAATTTGATGCCAGGGCGACTTTGGTAACTGCAGGAATTCTGCCGTTTTTCATGGTGGGTGCCTTTGCATTTTCAGCTCAAAATATAGTTTCAAGGGGATACTATGCCATTCAAAATACCCTTTTCCCCGCTATTTTTACAAGTCTCTGCGTTGCAGTCACCCTTCCCTTGATTTTCCTGTTCATGAAAACAATGGGGGCCAAAGGAGTGGCGTTAGGCTTGTCGCTGTCTGTTATCATCCAGGCATTTGTCCTATTTGAATGCTGGAACAAAAAAAGTTTAAATACTGAAAAAAAAGAAGTTTATCTGTTTTTCCTTAAAATGATCCTGATCAGCTTCATCATTGGATCTGTTCTTTTTATCTCCGCTGTTGGCTTGAGAAATCTCATTGATCATTCCACGCTTTTGGGTTCCTTTACAATTGCCGCTCTTATCGGAATTGAATTTTCGTCTTTATTTTTTGTGACAGGATTTATGTTTAAAATTCAGGAAATCCTTATTCTCTATGAAAACATTAATAAAAGGCTTTTCCCATGGATGAAAAAACCACATTAGTTGCCCAAAAAATTAAAACGTCAAAACACCTGGTTGTCTTTACCGGTGCCGGTATCTCAACGGAAAGCGGAATATCCGATTACCGAAGCCAGGGAGGCATATGGGATAAATTTAAGCCCGTATACTTTGATGAGTTCATGTCTTCTGAGGAATCAAGGATCAAATATTGGGAACAGCGGCTTGACATGGAAAAAAGCCTGTCTGTCGCCAAACCCAATAAAGGCCATAAAAGCCTTGCGAAATTGCATGAACTTGGAATTTTAAAGGCACTTATCACCCAGAATATTGATGGATTACATGAAGTATCAGGGATTCCAAAAGAAAAAATCATCGAACTTCACGGCAATACCCGGCGTGTCAGGTGCATGAGCTGTAAAAAGTTGATATCCTGGGAAAAAACCCAGGCGAGGATAGATGCCGGAGACAAGGCACCTGTTTGTTCGTGTGGCGGTTTTTTTAAGCCGGACACAATTTCTTTTGGCCAGGCCATGCCGGTTGAAGAAACTCAAAGGGCTGAGGTGCTGTCATCAAGAAGTGATGTCTTTGTTGTAGTGGGCTCCACACTTCTGGTACAGCCAGCAGCTTTGATGCCCGAATATGCGAAAACTGCCGGCGCCTTTCTTGTCATCATCAACCTTTCTGAAACACCCTACGATAAAGTATGTGATGTTCTTATCAGGGGAAAAGCAGGAGATGTCTTACAAAAAATTGTGGGACAGGTCATCTCGGACTGAAGATAACAATTTTCACCATTGAATCGGAATCCTGGCCTGATTACCGGCTTTATTTTTAAACACCAGAAACTGATTTTTTTTCCCATACAGATATAAATCGCGGGTGACTTTTACATCCTGTTTGCAATACTCAATTATCTTGTCAATCCTGCCCTGCTCCCACCATTTAAGCGCCATCAGGCCATCGGCACTTTTGCCGCACCCAAGGGTTTGTGTCGCCAGATGGTCAAGGGAAAGTCGATAGCCCAGGTTTTTATGAACTTTTATCAGGATATCCAGAGTGGGGAGCGAAAAAAAATCAAACTTAGAAAGTCCTGACAATACCTTGTAATCAAACTTGATAATATTAAAACCAATGACCCGATCTAATTTTTGAAGATCTTCACAAAGCGATTCAATATCTTTCTGGAGATATTCCTGGTAACTGTCGGTTTTTGAATCATAGAGTATGGCACAGCTGACTCCCATTTTTTCAGCCTTGTCCCACCCGCCAACCTCTTTGGCAGATCTTCTGGTTTCTATATCAAGGACGCCATATCTCAAATTTTCATATATTTTTGAATCCATACTCACAAGATACTCTTTCCTAATGCAGAAAGGGTTAATTCCACTGCCAGTTTTGCTGTTTTATTGGCAATATCTAGAATCGGATTAATCTCAACCATATCCATGGAAGCAATTTTACCTGAATCTGCAAGAATCTCCATTAAAAGATGGGCTTCCCGATAGGAAATCCCTCCCGGAACCGGCGTTCCCACACCCGGGGCTTCAACAGGATCAAGCGCATCCATATCTACGGTCAGATGAATTCTTTTTAAATGAACAAATTTCATCAGGGCTTTATTGGCAACAGAACTGATGCCCTGCTCATCAATATCCCGCATGGTAAATACGGTAATCCCTGTTTTTTTAAGCCTTTTTTTCTCATTTACATCCAGGTCTCTCTGGCCGATCATCACCACATTATCCGGATGAATTTTTGCGCCGGGTCGGCCCACATTCACCAGAGAATCGTGGCCTTCTCCAATCAGTGCAGCCAGCGGCATTCCATGGATATTTCCGGAAGGGGAAGTGGCCGGTGTATTGAAATCCCCGTGGGCATCAATCCATATCAGCCCTATGGGGTCGTCGTTTGTAACTGAAGCAACCGTTCCCACTGCAATAGAGTGATCGCCACCGATAAACAAAGGGAATCGTCCTTTTTTTACCACCGCTTTTCCCACTTTATAGATCGCTTCACAAATCTGGGTAATTTCTATTAAATAATTATTTTCGTCCTTTCCCTTATTATCTTTATCGGTACACGCATCAAAATCCCGAATGGGAATACGGATATCTCCTGTATCAACGACTTCATGTCCCAAAGCCCTGA
>JAFCZY010000067.1 GCA_019314105.1 Deltaproteobacteria bacterium | reverse complement strand
TGAAAAGACATTATCCAGACACATGGATATGGGCTTGCAAATTCTGACAGACAAAGCAGATGCAGGCCCCGGCATCAGACCGGTTGCCAGTATATTAGGGCTTGATTTTATTCCTATTTGCTGGGAACGATTTGATTTGATCATTCATAAAGATAGATTTTTTGATCAGGGGATTCAACTTTTCTTATCTCTTTTAAAAGGAAAAGTGATTCAGGCCGCTGCCGAAGAGTTTGGCGGTTATGATTTATCCTATACCGGTAAAATGCTTTACCCTGAACCAGAGCCGGAATCTGAATAAACTTTTTTGACCCGGGCTGTCAAGGCAGATACAACCTCATAATTGATGGTATCTATCCTGTTTGAAACCTCATCTGCACCAAGGATTTCATTGCCCTGGGAACCGATCAACACGACTTCATCGCCTGGAGTTACATTGGGGATGTCTCCCACATCAATCAGGGTCTGGTCCATACATACCCGACCGACAACAGGCGCTCTGTGACCCTTCACAAGCATAAGCCCATTGGATGAAAACCGTCTTGAAAACCCGTCGGCATACCCGACAGGCACTGAGGCAAGCCTTGTCTGTCCCTGGGTTTTATGGGTCATGCCATAGCTGACATAAAATCCTTTCGGCACGTCTCTTACCGCCGTCACAATAGAGCTTAATGTCATGGCCGGAAAAAGTTTTACTTTTGTCTGATCCACCTCCAAGGAAGGATAAAGCCCATAAATGGAAATACCGGCTCTCACCATATCAAAATGAGATCCGGGAAATTCAATAATCCCTGCACTGTTTGCCGCATGGCAGGTCGAAAGTTCTATTCCCTTTTTCTTTAAATCATCCAGCAAAAATCCAAACAATTCTATCTGTAAATCAGTATAACCTCTATCTTTGCAGTCGGCAGCAGCAAAATGGGTATAAATCCCCTTAAGATCAATACCCGGCAATTTGATCATTTCTTGAATTTTTTTTAACACCTGTTTTCTTGCCGGTTTAATGAGCATTCCGACTCTGCCCATTCCGGTATCAACCTTTAAATGCACTTTAACCGGTTTGTTTAATTTTTTTGCTTCGTTAGACAAGGCTTGTGCCATCTTTAAACCATACACGGTCGTCACCAGATCAAAGTCTTTTATCATGGCGGCCTGTGCCGGATGAATATATCCAAAAATAAGTATGCGCGCCTCTATCCCGGCCTTCCGAAGTTCAACCGCTTCATTGAGTCTTGCGACACCCAGCCAGTCTGCACCACTTTGAAGGGCCACTTGAGCAACTCTTACCGCCCCGTGACCATACCCGTCCGCCTTGACCACTGCCATGAAGTTAGCATTTTTGTCTGTTATCCGTTTTAGATTTTGAATATTCTTCCGGATAGCATCAAGATCAATACAGGCTTTTACAAGAGAATATTCCATGCATACTTTCCTTTCCAGAAAATTATTTTATCTATCGAACAACAGATGCACCAACATATTCATCGATTATTTCTTTTAATTCCAGCATTTCTTTATCAGAAAAGAAATGATTATCCTCTTTTAAAAATTCCGGATCAAGTACGGTTACATTCCTTGAACACTTTTGAAGAATATAGGTTGATGCACCCTTTATCATCTCCCCGATATCTTTCATGATGTCTTTATTAATAAAGGGTCTGCTGCACGTGGTTCTAAACTCATAGGCAGGGGCTTTTTCCATTAAAAAACGAATACTTTCTAAAATTTTTTGGGTATCAAATTTTCCCGGCAGAACAAGATGATAATTTTCAAGGCTGGTTTTTATATCCATGGAAATAAAATCAATCAGATCTTCCTCAAAAAGTTTTGCCAGTACATAAGGACGGGTCCCGTTACTGTCCAGTTTCAACTTATATCCCATATCCTTGACTTTTCGACAAAAAACGATCAGATCTTTTTGCAGTGTGGGTTCTCCGCCCGTGATCACAAGACCTTCTAAAAACCCTTTTCTTTTTTCAAGAAATTCAAAGATTTTATTTTCATCATACCGATCGTCAGCCCTTTTTTGAGGACTGGCGATCAGATCAGGGTTATGACAATAGGGGCAAATGAAATTGCACCCTTGTGTAAAAAGAATGCAGGCTATGGTTCCAGGAAAGTCAATCAAAGAATTTTTTTGAAATCCGCCAATATTCATAGTTACATCTTCTTTATCAGGCTACTTTAAATGTTTTACGCATGCAAAATTCTGTCTGCTTTCCCTCATTCCATTGTCCGACAGGCCTTAAATAACCGACCACTCTGGAATAAACTTCAGTTTCTGCATCACAGATATCACATTTCTCATGCTCGCCTGAAATATAGCCATGGGACGGACAGACACTGAATGTCGGGGTTAATGTAAAATACGGCAGTTTAAACGAACGGGACACCTTGTTCACTACATTTTTTACCACCTCTATGTCACTCACTTCTTCTCCTAAAAAAAGATGTTGAACTGTTCCGCCGGTATATTTAACCTGTAGTCTATCCTGAAGCTCCAGGGCTTCAAAAATATCATCTGTATAGTTTACCGGCAAATGAGTAGAATTGGTATAAAATGGGGATTTGCCCTGTTTATAGTCTTCTTCATTGGCACAAATAATTTCTTCAAATTTGGCCTTGTCCATACTGGCAAACCGATAGGTAGTGCCTTCGGCCGGAGTTGCTTCAAGGTTGAAGATTTCATCGGTTTCTTCCTGCAATTGTTCAATTTTGGTTCTGATATGATCCATAACCTTTACGGCAAAATCCTGACCTTTTTGCGTGGCAATCGTTTCACCCATAAAGTTAAGACAGGCCTCATTCATCCCCAGGATACCAATGGTTGAAAAATGGTTGCGCCAGTAAACACCGGTACTCTCTTTAATTTTCCGTAAATAAAATTTCGAATAGGGGTAAAGATCACCTTCTGTAAATTTTTCAAGAATCTTACGTTTAATAGTCAAGGAGTCTGCTGAACATTTAATGAGTGTGTCCAGTTTCTCAAAAAAATCATTTTCATCTTTTGCAAGATAGCCAATTCTTGGCATATTTATCGTCACAACCCCGATGGAGCCGGTCAATGGATTGGCCCCAAACAAGCCGCCACCTCTTTTTCTCAGTTCTCTGTTGTCCAGTCTTAACCGACAACACATGGAACGGGCATCTTCAGGATTCATGTCTGAATTTACAAAATTTGAAAAATAAGGAATGCCGTATTTACCCGTCATTTTCCAAATATTCTCAAGCTTTGGATTGGTCCAGTCAAAATCCTCGGTAATATTATACGTCGGGATCGGGAAGGTAAACACCCTGCCTTTTGCATCACCTTCCATCATGACTTCGGCAAATGCAGCATTCAGGATATCCATTTCTTCCTGATAATCTGAATAGGTGGTCTCTTCTCTATATTTCCCACCAATAATGACAGGAGAATCCTTTAAAGTGGACGGCACATTTAAATCCATGGTAATATTTGTAAACGGTGTCTGAAATCCGACTCTTGTGGGAATATTGATATTAAATACAAACTCCTGAAGCGCCTGTTTAACCTCTTTATAAGACAAGTCATCTTCTCTGATAAACGGCGCTAAAAGCGTGTCAAAATTGGACATGGCCTGGGCGCCGGCAGCCTCACCCTGCAAGGTATAAAAAAAATTAACAATCTGACCCAATGCACTTCTAAAATGTTTGGGGGGAGCCGATTCCACTTTTCCAGCCACACCTTTAAACCCTTCACACAGTAGGTCTTCTAAATCCCATCCCACGCAATATACGGATAAAAGGCTTAAATCATGGATATGGAGATCTCCACTATAGTGTGCATCCCTGACGTCCGGCGGATAAATTTTGTTGAGCCAGTATTCTGCTGTAATATCTGAAGAGATATAATTGTTCAATCCCTGGAGAGAATAACTCATATTGCTGTTTTCTTTGACTTTCCAGTCCATTCTTCGAATATAGGATTCCATGAGACCCACATTCTCTTTAATGGCAATTTTTCTAATCTGATTGTGCTGTTCCCGGTAAATAATATAGGCTTTGGCAGTTTTATAAAACGGAGAGTCCAAAAGGACTCTTTCCACGATATCCTGGATTTCTTCTACTTCAGGAATTAGCCCAAGATGCAGGTCTCTTGCCAGTGTGATAACCTTTAATGTCATTTTTTTTGCTTCTCTTCCATTAAATTCACCACTTGCCTCACCTGCTGTTTGAATAGCATGGGTAATTTTTGATGAATCAAACTGTGCTATTCTTCCATCCCGTTTTTTAATTTGATCAAACATGTATCCACCTCTTGAAATCTGATTGAAATTAGCCTATCTTTTATCAATGTTTTAGTGACGATAAAAATTATTTTTTCTATATATCAAACTAAGTACTGAACAATAGATTTAATCAACATATTGTTATTTGTCAAGAAAAAAAATCTATATATTGTGATTTTAACAAAAATTTAATAGAAACACAAATGCAATTAGATAAAAACCCATTTTTCAGAAAAACTATAACACCTTGGTATGATTCAAATTTTGCCTGCTGGACACTGATCACCATACTATTTTTTGTGGTTGTCTTTGCTATTGCCGGTGTTTTTGTTGGCTCCGACAATCCAGCTTTCCAAGAACATGTATGGTTTCCAGGCTTCCTGGCATTTTTAAGCTTATTTCTTGTGATTAAAATATTTTTAAGACTTAAAAATCGTTCAAAAAATGATTAACCGTTCTTTAATAAAATCTCGATAAGATGGTACAAAATTTTAGCCGTCACTCCCCAAATATTGACATCTTCATAGGGATATGTCAGATGCATGACATTGGGTACCTGCCGATGAAACTCTTTTTTTTTATGTAGATCAATTAAATATTTTAAAGGGATCTGAAAAACTCTGGATATTTCAGATGTATCGTGTTGAATGATATCTTTTTGATTCCAGATACCGACCCATGCTTCAATATCCTTGCTGTTAATAGTTTGAAAATGCCCTAATGAACCGAGAATCTCTACATTTTCCCGGTTTATCCCCATTTCTTCAGTCAGTTCCCTTAACGCCGTATCTTTTGTTGAAAAATCCTTTTTATCTTTATGCCCGCCTGGAAATGCCATCTGGTTGGCCCAGGGATATCCCTTTCCGTCTGCTTTCTGGATAAACAGCAACTCAACTTCTTTATTAAAAATAAACAGGGCAATCACACTGGTTGACTGGAACAGATCATCCTCCGGAGGGCCGGGGTGAGATCCGTTTTGAACCGCTGATCGAATCATATTGATACACTTGTTTTTATCCATGAATCCCTTCACCTTAAATCGTCGCATAAAACCCGAAAAAGATACAGTGAAAGAGACCCATTGTCAAATACCCATATTTCATGCAATAGTATGAAAACGATAATTTGAATATAAAAACTTATCTGGAAAAGTACGAATGAAATCTTTTGAAGAAATCTCGCTTTTGTATGAAATCAGCGAAGCACTGAATCAGCACATGGATATGAAAAAATCGTTGTTCAAAGTGTTAAGTGTTCTCTCTGAATCCTTAAACCTGATCAGGGGTATCATTTTTTTGATCAACTCTGAAACCGGTGAAATTAGAATTGAAATCGCCCATGGCATTTCTGAAGATATCACTCGTCAAATTAAATATCTTCCCGGTGAAGGCATCATCGGAAAAGTGATTGAAGACGGAGAACCAGCGGTGGTTCCACGGATCAGTGAAGAACCATTATTTCTGGATAAAACCCATTCAAGAAATATTGTAGAAAATCGGGAATATTCTTACATCTGCGTTCCCATAAAAAAAGATAATCGTGTCGTCGGTGCCATCAGTGCAGATAGACCCTTTGAAGGCAAAAAATCCCTGGAAAAAGGAGAAAAACTCTTATCCGTTGTGGCTGCCATGGTAGCCCATCATGTCATTAATATAGAAACTGTCCGGGTTGAAAAAGAGCAGTTAAAAACAGAAAACCTTCGATTAAAATCAGAACTTGAAAATAAATACAGTTTTACCAATATCATTGGGCATTCTAATAAAATGAGAGACGTTTTTCAAATGATTTCTCAGGTGTCTTCTTCTTCAGCGACTGTTCTAATCCGGGGAGAAAGCGGTACCGGAAAAGAGCTTGTCGCCAATTCAATCCATTATAACAGCGATAGAAATAAAAAGCCGTTTATTAAAATAAATTGTGCTGCCATACCGGAAAATCTTCTTGAAAGCGAATTATTCGGCCATGAAAAAGGAGCGTTTACCGGAGCTTCGCACCAGAAAAAAGGCAAATTTGAAATAGCAGATCAAGGGACCATTTTTTTAGATGAAATCGGCAACCTGGCCCTTGCCGCCCAGGTAAAATTATTAAGAGTCCTGCAGGAAAAGGAATTTGAACGAGTGGGGGGATATAAGCCCATAAAAATTGATGTCAGAATTGTTGCTGCCACCAATTCAAACCTTGAAGAAATGGTTCAACAGGGCAAATTCAGGGATGATCTGTATTTCAGACTGAACGTCTTCCCCATTTACATTCCCAGTCTTAGAATGAGAAAAACAGATATTGTTCTACTTGCCGACCACTTTCTTGAAAAATACAGAAAAGAACATGGTAAAGATATCAAAAGAATCACAACCCCTGCCATTGACATGATGATGGAATACCACTGGCCTGGAAATGTAAGAGAACTTGAAAACTGTATTGAACGAGCCGTTATCCTCTGTAATGAAGGGGCTATCCACAGTTATCATCTTCCAGCCACCCTTCAAACAGGCATCAAATCCAAAACCCTTCCCCTCTCCCTTAAAGATGCTGTGGCCCATCTTGAAAAAGAAATTCTGATGGATGCGTTAAAAAACACCAACGGAAATATTAAAAAGGCGGCTCAGTTTATCGGAATTACTGTCAGACAGTTTTCTTATAAAGCGGAAAGATATCATATCAATTATAAGGATTATAGATAATTTGAGGGCTATGCCATGAAAAAACCATTTTTTTTCGTATTTCTATTGTTGCTTTTGTTCATTTTTTATGCCTGTGAGAATGATAAAATACAGCCGGGGTTTTCCGGAAACGCCGCAGCCGGCAAAATATCTGCTCTTGAGAATATTACCACTGTTGAAAAACAGGACGTCATCCAGATGTATGAAGCTGTCGGAACTATCCGGCCTTTAACAGAATCAATGATTGAATCCCAGATCAGTGCACAGGTTATAAAGGTATCCTGTGTTCCGGGTATGGCCGTAAAAAAAGGACAGCTTCTCATCCAGCTTGATGCAAGAACCCTCTCAGCCCAACTCAAACAGGCAAAGGAAGGACTTGCTGTTGCAAAAAACAACCTGAAACAAACCTATAAATCCATGGATGAAGCAAAGGCCGGTCTTGACCAGACAAAAGCATGACTTGAAAAATCCCAGGAAGCTGAACTATCGTCAAAAGCATCTATCAGACAGGCGGAAGAACTTGTTAAAGAAGCTCAAATCGCTCTTGGCTATTCCGTGATTACATCACCTGAAACCGGTGTGGTGGCGGAAAGAATGATTGATCCGGGAGATATTGCCGTCCATCGTGACCAACTGGCACTTCAAGGAGCGGATGTCTCCATCCAGGCCGGATATTTTTACAAAAAGACCCATGACATTCAGTCAGACAGGCCTTTATCCTTTCCCTCCGTGACCCTGGCGTTTTCAAAAAAGAGGGGAACCAATGCCGTCACAGTGGCCCAAGACCTTCTTGATGAGGTTGAAAAACTTAAAAACACCATCATTCCCGATAGCATTTATATTGAAGTGACCCGAAACTATGGGAAAACCGCCCAGACCAAGGTTAATGAGTTGTTAAAATCCCTTGGATTTGCCATTGTTTCCGTCGTTATCCTTTTGGCTTTCACCCTGGGATGGCGGGAAGCCTGTGTCATTGCCCTTGCGGTTCCCATATCATTTTCTCTGGCGCTTT
>JAFCZY010000395.1 GCA_019314105.1 Deltaproteobacteria bacterium | reverse complement strand
TTTCCTGCTGTCAGCCTTTTGCGGCATTGTTCCAAAGCACTTGTTTCATCCGGGGCAATCTTTTCAAGTAAAAATCCAAGGCGCTTAAAAGCAGACCCATTTCCCAATTTTTCTGTATACTCAATCAGCTGTTCCAGGTTCTTGTTTTTTGACCGCAGAAAATTTATCAACATATCTTGTACCGATCGAATCCCGCCGCCAAAACCAGGTTCTACGAGCATATCAAGCAGGGTACGCGCTGGATCAGATACCAATATTTTTACCTGCCCTCTCCATACAGGCTTAAGGCCAAACATGGCTTTTTCAGGGACAGTGCGCAGTATAAACCCGGTATCTTTAATAACAGGTCTCCGATCCCTTGGTTTTTGAACGGTCATAACCACAACAGTGCTGAAAATCTGCTCTGTCAGATCAAAATATTCAGCCGCACTCCAGCCGCCGATATAACAGGGGGAAAAAAGACGATCAGCAATCAGCCAGGGATCTTCAAGGGGCACATCAGCCGTTCTGGACTCTAACGGCACAGACACATAAAGACCCCTGCGGATCCGGGACATCCAACCCTTTTTTGACCACCTGGAAAGCATTTTGGCTGCATCCGTCGAGGCAACATTTAATATCTTTGCTGCATCCCCAACAGATACCGTGCCTTTTGTATTGCGGATGATCGCTGCCATTCTCTCCCGATCTGTTGTTCCTATGCCTGTCAATATTTCCATGATATACCCAAAGCGATATTATTCAATTATTATACGAATAACTACACATACCATATACTATTTTAACTATTAAAAAAACTGGTTGACAAATAATCAACAAGTGGTATTCTTTGGGCAGGCTTATATAGCTGGTAGATCCTTTGCCCAAGGCTTTGGGTCGTGGCTGCGCCTCAGTCGCCATTAAGACTGGGGCTTTTTTGTTTCTGCATATCCCCCTTTTGCCTTAATTTTTTTAATATAATTTTTATCTGCTATAAATGCAGTAATAAATTCCAACTCATGATCTTTATCCCGTACCTGTAAAATAATAACATATCGTTCTTCAACAACTAAAAGCATCCGACGCTGTCTTGATCGTCCACGAGAATCATTACGTGTCTGATTCCATCGTTCAATTGTACCGGCTGTAGCTGTTAAAGCTTCTTTGATCCATAAAATACATCTGGCTCTTTGTTTGGAAAAAGGAATATCATGATTCCCATTTCTGAATCTGTAATCCGAACTTTCTGAAAAAGCGTGATCAAATGTTCTGGCATTAAAATGCACTCTTGTTCCATGCCAGTCATAAATTTTAATTTCCCTGCCTTCAGTGTCTCTCACATATGTTTCAATATATACACTTCGATACAATTCTATTAATTCTTCTTTTGTATCAGCTTTTAACCGCAAGAAAGGCCATAGATGTTTTGTCACACTATCTTCCCATAAAATGAAAAATATCAAATTTGTCTTTAATCGAAAAAGTAGAAGTTTTCAAATTTTCTTTTCCTAAAGAGGTGGCCAGTTTTTTGCAAAAATCAACTTTTATATGACTGGCTGTCCTTTGATTCCATTCATAACCGACAGCTCCAATAATCAAATCAGTCAGCCCTATCATGGGTATATTTTTGGATCCGACCGGTTCAAGGCAGTCTATTTTGGCTCGCCCACTCAATTTTTTCCGAAGAATATCCCGAAGAGTTGAAAATCTGTGTTGCATCTTGTTTTGCTGCCAGTCCAGGTAAATATGGTATTTGTATTCCGGTTTTAACCAGTGAACAAGCATTTGATAATATAGTTTATAAAAACCAAGTTCCTGATCGCCCTGATTATATAAATCATGGTCCAGATTATTCCTGTCAACTACAACACAGCGAAATGCTAATTTTTTTTCTTTAATAAACAGATTAAGAATAGCCCAATAAAAATCTTTTCGATTAGGGGAAAGACGTTTCCAGCCAAATTCTCCCTGGGTATTATGTTTTTTCTTCAATAGATGAATTTTATGAACAATCTCTCTTTTATGTTCTCGGTGGCAGGCGATCCCGCCGATAACAAAATACGCATCACCAGGATCAGATGTATGACGGCTTTCATCACAGTATATGTTTATCGGGGAATATGTTTTTGATTTCATATCACCTTCTTATATTTTAAATTAGACTCACTATTTTTTTCTTGTGGAACAAGCTTGCCGGAAAATGCTTTTTTTAAAATGGATTGGCGGAGACGATCGGCACGTTGCATATTCTGTTTAATAGCAAACTCTATATCCTCCGCGATAGAGAGGCTCTTTTCAATTTCATCAACAATTGCTTTTTGTTCTTTTTTTGAAGGAATTGGCACTGCAAG
>JAFCZY010000066.1 GCA_019314105.1 Deltaproteobacteria bacterium | reverse complement strand
TCGGCTTATTTCCACTGTATGTTCCATTAGAAGTGGCAGCTTGACACTTCATGATGCCCGTGTAAGGTTTACACAAGAGCTAAAAGATTCTTTTGAAGCGCTTGATGTGTTCGGCCATGGTGTCAAGCCTTTTATTGATAAGGCAGAGGTGTTGGACCCATACAAGTATCATATAACCATTGAAAATCATAGTTGTAAGCATCATTTAACAGAAAAATTACCGGATGCATTTCTTGGATATACGCTTCCCTTTTATCATGGATGTCCTAATGCAGATGATTATTTCCCTTTGGAAAGTTTTATTCCCATTGATATTAATGATTTCGACAAATCTTTAGATATTATCAAAAGTACCATAGCAAATAATGAATATGAGGATCGATTGCCTTATATTATTGAAGCCAGACAAAGGGTATTGGAAAAATATAATTTATTTTCTGTATTGAATCGTGAGATTACACGGCATAATAATATTACTGTTCGTGACGCTCAATCAGATAATTGGGTAATGAATCGGTCAACTTTTAGAATTTGTAATCCTGTGGCGGGGATACGCACTTTGTGCGAAAAAGTAATTGTAAAATCTAAACACAGATTTGGGTTGGTATAAGGGCTTTGAAAATTTGAATTATTTTAGGATAAGAGAGATAAAATGATTAAAAAAACTGTTAATGTAGTCTGTATAAAATGGGGAACACTTTATGGGAGAGAGTATGTGAACCGTTTATATGCTATGGTCAAACGCTATCTCCAACGGCCCTTTAATTTCTATTGTATAACCGATGATGACGCTGGGATTCGTGAGGAAGTTCTACTTCGTCAAATGCCAGCGTTTCCTCTCCCACCATCTGCCCGTGGTCCATGGCAAAAACTTTTAATGTTCCAGCGCAAACTCTTTGATATTAAAGGGAAAACCATGTTTCTTGATCTTGATGTTGTCATTGTTGGCTCACTGGATCGTTTTTTCGATTTTTCAGAATATTTTTCTGTCAGGCATGAGTTTGATAAACGTAAAGAGAAGGATCCTTTTGGCAATACATCCATGTATGTTTTTAATGCGGGAAGTTGTCCAGAAATATATGAGGATTATTTCAAGAATCAGGAATCTATACACAAAAAATATGGTACCGCAGAACAGGAGTATGTAACTCGTACACTTTTTAGCAAGAAGAAATTGGTATTTTTACCAAATGAATGGGTCCAATCGTTTAAGGGACACTGTTTGCCTGCATTTCCCATGCGCTGGTGGTAAGTTCCCTGTCTTCCTGCGGGGGCATCTATCCTCTCGTTTCATGGCCGCCCTTTACCGGAAGATGTGATAAAAGGTGAATGGCCCATTAATGGAAAACCATCTTGGAAAGCAATATATAAACATGTCAAGCCTTGCCCATGGATTGGTGAATATTGGCGGGAATAGAATGATGTTAAACTATTTTCTGTTAAATGTCTGAGCTGTCTTTAAAAAATAGACCCATTTTTGTTCGTATGTATAATAAATAAAAAATATTAATCATTCTTGGTTCTTGAGCTTTACAAAAGCATTGCTTCAATCCTTTTGATATCTTCGGGCAGATCAATTTCCGGTGAGTCATGTTCGGTTATAACCACCTTGATTTTGTAGCCGAATTCCAGCACCCGTAGCTGCTCCAGTTTTTCAACGTGTTCACAGGTGCCTGTGGGAAGTGTAACCAGCTTGTCCAGAAAGCTTTTTTTGTAGGCATAAAACCCCAGGTGTTTATAAAAATCCGCCTTTGTGTCTTTGTCCCTGGGATAGGGGATCTGGGCCCGTGAAAAATACAGGGCAAATCCATTGTGATCAAAGGTGACTTTTACATCTTTGGGATCGGTAATTTCCCTTTTATCTTTTATCTTAAAGGCAAGGGTGGACATGACAAGGTCGGGATCATCGCTAAAAGGTGCAATCATTTCATCAATGGTCAAAGGATTAAAAACGGGCTGATCTCCCTGAATATTGACAATAATTTCATTGGGATCAAGGGCTAAGGTGTTGGCTGTTTCGGCCACCCGGTCTGTTCCTGAGCGGCAGGCAGTGGATGTCATGACCGCATGGCCGCCAAAGGCTTCAACGGCATTGAATATTTTTTTATCATCGGTTGCCACGATTGTTTTTGAGACAGCCTGTGCTTTTTGCGCCTGCTCATATACTCGTTGTATCATGGATTTATCGGCAACAAGGGCCAGGGGTTTTCCTTCAAATCTGCTTGATCCATATCTGGATGGTATGATTGCAATGGTCATGGGAATCTCTTTTACATTTTCAGGAATAAGGATTTTGCCTTATCCCTTGTCATGATAGTTTTCCAGTTTTTGCCCAGGCAATTTTCCCATAAGGGTTCAAGACCAAGGGCAACGGTGATCATTGTCTCAATCTGTTCCGGTGCGAGATCTTTAACAAGATTCCGCGGCAGATCGATGTTGGCTTTTTCTGTCATGGTTCGGAATTCTTTAACCCCGTCTGGATAGAAGTCTTCGAGATAATCAAACACGATACAGCAGCCGATGCCGTGGTGAGTTCCCAAGACATAGGAAAGACCGTAGGACAGAGCATGACAGGCGCCGACCTGGGAATAGGCAATGCTCATGCCACCGAAAAAGGATGCCATCATGAGTTTGTCGTCTTTATCTGGATGATCATCTAAAAAAACCTGGCGGCAAAGATCAAGGGATTTTTCACCATAGGCTTTGGAGAATTCATTCAGATAGGTACCCTCAAGGGATTCTATGCAATGGATATAACAGTCCATGCCCGTGTAAAAGTGCTGATCTTTTGGGACATCTTTTGTCAACTCAGGATCAAGCATTATCTGGTCAAAGACGGTATAGTCGGAGTTAAGCCCCAGTTTTTTTTCAGGCCCGGTCAATACGGCGGTTCTGGATACCTCCGCACCGGTTCCTGAAAGGGTGGGAATTGCCATATGATAGACAGCAGGGTGCTGAATCAGATCCCATCCTTGGTAAAGGGTGGAAGACCCTTCATTGGTCAGCATCAGGGATATGGATTTGGCAAGATCCATGCTGCTGCCGCCGCCAATGCCGATAATGGCACAGGGCAGTGTCGGGCGGTATGCGCTTACCTGGAGGGTCAGTTCATCCACATATGTTGTTTTGGGCTCGTCTGTTACATCAACCCATAAGAGCAGGTCGGTATCATGAAGGGGAATCTTTTTTTCCAGAGTCTTTCCCTTGAACACATCATCGGTGACAAAAACAACCCACGCGTCTTTATTTTTGCGGCGGGGTTCAATAATATCATCTAACTGTGCAAAGCAGCCTCTGCCAAAGATAATATTTGGAACCAGCTTAAAGTTTTTAAACATTTTTTATCCTTTGAATGATTTCATTATGGCCTGAATTCTGTTTTCAATATCTTCTTTTGTCCATGATAGCATGATTTGCATGGAAAGGGTTCGTTTCATGATATTGTCAGAGGTTTCAAATACAAGATTTTTATAATCCGGCAGATTGTCGGACAGCTCGATGGCAAGTTTTGCAGAGCGTTTCATTTCTTTTAAGTGATGCCATTTTTTGTAATAATGCCAGTTGTTATCATACCAGTAGGGACACCCCACCTGGTTTGCAGCAAGATTTTTAGCAATTTGTCTGGCCCGGTCTTCCGTTGGCAGGAAAAAACTTAAAAAAGTGGCGGAATCTCCTTTTGCATCGGGAATATACCTGAAACTGACATCGGGCAGGTTTGCCATGGCGGCTTTGATAGCAGCTTTGTTTTTTCTCTGAGTATCCAGGATTTGATCCAGTTTGCCAAGCTGGGCAAGGCCCACTGCCGCGTTCAGTTCACTGATTCGATAATTGGTTCCAATGATGGGGTGATCATCTGCCCCTCGATCGGGACCGCCCAAGTGATCATGTCCGTGATCAGCATACTGGTCGACTTTTTCATATATGTCGCTGCTGTCGGTAATAATACCGCCACCTTCGCCACAGGTGATGGTTTTAACGGCATCAAAGGAAAAGCATCCGGCAAGCCCGAAGGTTCCCAGGGCTTTTCCCAGATAGCTTGCCCCGATGGACTGGCAGGCATCTTCAAGAAGGATCAGGCCTTTTTTATCACAAATGCTCTTGATTTCATCAATTCTCGCCATGGCACCGCACATATGCACCGGCACGACGGCTTTGGTTCTTGGTGTGATCACGTCCTCAAGTTTGTCAGGATCAAGACACAGGGTTTCATCAATTTCTGAGAAAACAGGGATGGCGCCAGCATTAATAATGGCTTCAAATGTGGCAACAAAGGTAAAGGGAGGAATAATCACTTCATCTCCGGCACCGATACCGCAGGCAGACAGGGCAGTGCAGAGTGCTGCTGTCCCGCTGGAACACAGATGGCTGTAGCCGGCTCCGGTAATTTCACATAGTTTTTTTTCAAACTCAAGCGCTTTGAAATGCCCGTTTCTGGTGCCCTCAAACCCATATCGGAAAAGAACCCCTGTTTCAAGCACATCGGTCACTTCTTTTCTTTCTTCATCCCCAAATATTTCAAACCCCGGCATGGCTTCCTCCTTAAATATAACAAATTGATATTTTTTTATAAGTCATGAATAAGTATCACAATAGACAACCAAGTTTCAAGATCTGGCCAAATAAATAGCAGGGCAAAGGCAAAATGTTTTGATTGATTTCAGTATAATGAAAATATAAGTTGCAAATTGATTTAAAATCAGTATGATCAAAATATATGCAATTTTTATTGAAAGGTTGGTTATAATGAAAATAATCAAACGAGAAAATTATTTACGTCAGGTAAAACCTCATTTTGGAAAGAATGTTATCAAGGTACTGACCGGGCAAAGACGGGTGGGTAAAAGTTATCTTTTGAAGCAGATCATGGAGATATTCGAAGCCTCTGATCAAAAGATAAATATTATTTATATTGATAAAGAAAAATTAGAATTTGACGCTATTAGAGATTACCGGGATCTTTATGCTTATATTATTGAAAAGACCGATAAAAACTGTCCCAATATTGTCATGATTGACGAGGTACAGGAAATTGAATCCTTTGAAAAAGCGTTAAGAGATCTTAATGAAAACCCTGCTTATGATATATTCTGTACCGGCAGCAATGCAAATCTGCTATCGGGTGAATTGTCCACATTCCTTGCCGGCAGGTATGTTCAAATCCAGGTGCATTCTCTGTCTTATGGAGAGTTTTTAGTATTTCATCACCTTGAAAGCGCTGTTGATTCACTGGGAAAATATATAAAATATGGCGGCATGCCTTATCTGATGCATTTAAACTTGGAAGAAGATGAAATTGTTTTTGATTATCTGAAAAATATTTATAACAGCATTATTTTAAAAGATGTGGTCGCACGCCACAATATTAGAAATGTAAATTTTTTAGATCGATTGGTTCTATTCCTTGCTGATAATACCGGAAGCGTTCTTTCAGTTAAAAATATCAGTGATTTTCTCAAATCTCAAAAAGTGCGGATATCGGTAAATACGGTGATGAACTACCTTGATTTTTTAATTCATGCATTTTTTGTCCATAAAGTCAGTCGGTATGATATTGCAGGGAAAAAAATATTTGAAATTAATGAAAAATATTATTTCGAAGATCTTGGATTAAGACATACAATTATTGGTTTCAGACAAAACGATATGGGTAAAATCCTTGAAAATTTGATTTACACACAATTAAAATTTAAAGGATATGATGTATATGTCGGCAAACAAAGAGATATGGAAATAAATTTTGTTGCTAAAAAACAGGATAAAACAATTTATATCCAGGCAGTCTATCTTCTTAAAGACAAAAAAACCATTGATCGGGAGTTTGGCAATTTATTAAAATTAAAAGATAATTTCAGGAAGATAGTGGTTTCAACGGATGAGTTTGCCCAGGGTAATGTTAAGGGTGTAGAGCATCTTCATATTATGACTTTTTTAAAGGAGTTTGGTTATTAGGATGGGAATTTCTTTTTGCCGGGTTAAATTGACTTTAAGTATTCAAGTGTTAATATCTTTTTATGAAAAAGAAGAAAATAGATATTTACAGAGGGTTTGAACAGGGACCCATTCGTCCGCCCAGTGAAGCAAGCAGCCTGTTAATCCGGCTGACACGAAATTGCCCCTGGAACCGGTGTACCTTTTGCAGAGTGTATAATAAACGGCAGTTCTCCTTAAGATCTGTTGAAAATATCATCAAAGATATTGATGTGCTGAAAAACTATATTGAAAGAATCCAGCAGATGGTTAGACCGGGTGGATATGCTGATCATGATACGATAAATACCCTTTATAATAGTTTTGAAGAGAAAGACCGCGTCGCCTTTAATGCTGCTATGAACTGGTATGCATCAGGCATGAAATCCATTTTTTTACAGGATGCTAACTCATTGATTATGAAACCCGATGATTTGGTGTTTGTGCTTGAATATATAAAAAAATGTTTTCCGGATGTGGACAGGATTACGTCTTATGCCAGAAGCCATACCATTGCCCGGATCAAGCAGGATGATCTGCAACGGATGGCTGATGCAGGATTAAACCGGATTCATGTGGGCATGGAGTCCGGGTCTGATATTGTATTAAAGAAAATAAATAAAGGGGTGAATAAGTCCACTCATATCAAGGCGGGCTTAAAGGTAAAGCAGGCAGGGATGGAGTTGTCGGAATATGTCATGCCCGGTCTTGGGGGAATTGATTATTCCATAGAGCATGCCATGGAAACGGCTTTGGCACTCAATAGTATCAATCCTGATTTTATCAGAATCAGAACCCTGGCGGTAACAAATGGCACTATCCTTGCTGAAGAAACTAAAAAAGGGGCGTTTCAAAAGCCGAATGATGCCATGATGGCCAAGGAATTACGGTTGTTTATCGAAACGCTTGACGGGATTGACTCTTATATCAAAAGCGATCATATTCTGAACCTGTTTGAGACGATTGACGGGAAACTGCCGGAAGATAAAGAGAAAATGATCAATATTATTGATCGGTTCTTCGAGCTTGAACCGGAAAAAAGGGTTTTATACCAGATTGGCAGACGGATGGGATTTTTCCGGGGGCCCGATGATATGGATGACAGTCCTTATCTTGAAAAAGTAAAACAGGCCTGCGATCTTTACAGAGTGACCCCTGATAATGTTGATATGGTTATTGACGACCTGATGAAGCGCTTTGTGTGATCAAAAGTCCATTTATATCCATGTGCCGTTTTGTGTTAAAAAGTGCAATTATTGTGATTTTTATTCAGAGACTCATCTGGCACTGATTCCTGATTATATCACATCTCTTCTAAAAGAGATTAAAATCAGATCAGGCTCAAAGGACAAAATTGATACCATCTATTTTGGCGGCGGCACTCCCTCTCTTCTTCCTATTAAAGATATTGAAAATATTTTACAGATCATTGAGGACAGGTTCTTAGTTTCCCGGGATGTCGAAATCACGCTTGAAGTGAATCCGGGAACAATTGATTTAAATTATTTGAGAGAATTAAAAAAATCCGGCATCAACCGACTCAGTATTGGGATTCAGTCATTCAATGATGACAAGCTTAAATTTTTAGGGAGAATTCACACCGCAGAACAGGCAATCACCGCTATCGAGGATGCAGACAAAGCAGGATTTGATAATGTCAGTATTGATTTGATCTATGGGGTTCCGGCTGAAACAAAAACAAAATGGCAGGAAGATTTAAAACAGGCCATTAAGATGGTGCCTTCCCATCTGTCCTGTTATATGCTCACCATTGAACCCGGCACTCCCCTTGCTGAAAAATTAAAAAATGATGAAAAACTAAAAAAGAATTTTATCCGTCCTCCTGACAGTGCGGCTTTGTCAGTTTTGTTTAAGCAGACCGCCCAGCTTTTAGGCCGCCATCACTATGAACAATATGAGATTTCCAATTTTTCAAAGGGCAGGCAAAACCGGTCGCAGCACAATTCAAAATATTGGGATA
>JAFCZY010000394.1 GCA_019314105.1 Deltaproteobacteria bacterium | reverse complement strand
TCCTGCTCAGGTTTTGGGAAGATCCTTGCTCACAGCCCTGTACCCGGATACAACCTATCGGAATAATTCGGGCGGCGAACCCTCTGACATCCCGACACTCACCTGGGAAACCCTTAAAGAGTTCCATGCCAGGTATTATCACCCGTCTAATGCGTATTTTTATACCTATGGTAATTTACCATTAAAAGAAACGCTTTCATTCATCAATGAAAAAGTACTCAATCAATTTGAAAAAATTGAAATGAATTCAAAAGTCCCTTCCCAACCCAGATGGGATACGCCCAAAAAAGCAACTCAAGCCTATGCTTATTCTGATCCGGAAGACGCTTCAAAGAAATATCAGGCCTGTGTAGCCTGGCTGACCTGTGATGTCAAAGATTCTTTTGAAATTCTTGTTCTTACTGTTCTGGAACAAATTCTTCTGGGAAACGCTGCTTCTCCCTTAAGGAAAGCCCTGATTGACTCAGCCCTGGGATCTGCCCTTTCAGATGGCACCGGATTTGACGCCGATAATCGGGATACCCTGTTTGCCTGTGGTTTAAAGGATATCTCCAAAGAGTCTGTTAAAAAAATTGAAGATATTATTTTTTCAACCCTTCAAGAAATTGCAGACAAAGGGATTGAGCAGAATCTGATTGACTCAGCCATCCATCAGATTGAATTTCACAGAAAAGAAATCACCAATACCCCTTACCCGTTCGGTATAAAATTACTGCTTTCATTTGCCAGTACACTTATCCATGATGGAGATCCGGTTGCCTGCATTAATATTGATGCGGACTTGGATAAACTGAAAAAAAATATAAAAAAAGGCGGATTTCTTGAAAATAAATTAAGGCAATATTTCCTTGAAAATCCCCACAGGGTCCTTTTTACCCTTGAACCGGATACGGGTCTTGAGCAAAAAGAGATTGAAGAGACAAAAAAGGAACTCAAAAATCTTTTAAAGCAAATGACCCAACAGGACCTTGAACAGATCCGGAAAGATGCCAAAACCCTTGAGGCACTTCAGGAAAAAGAAGAAAACGTCTCTGTTTTGCCGACATTGGATCTTTCTGACGTTCCGCCTGAAATAGAAATTATAAAACCTGATATTATCAAACATGTCAACCTTTCCACCTGCTATGATAAGGCAACGTCGGGTATTCTTTATTTTACCTGTCCGTTGGGTGCCGGCAATATTCCGTCAGATCTTTTTGCTCTTGTGCCATTTTTCTGCCAATCCTTTACAAACAGTGGAACAAAGAAAAATACCTATGATAAAATAGCAGAAATCATGGACCTTTATACTGGCGGGGTATCGGTTTCCCCGTTTTCAGGATCTTACTTTTCAAAAGAAGCCGAATCCCATTCATTTCTTGCCATCCAGGGAAAATCCCTGAACCGGAATGTTGAGAAACTCTTTGAGCTAATAAAAGAGTTTATTGAAGCCTATAATTTTCAGGATTTTGAAAGGCTGAAAAGCCTTTTGTTGCAATACCAGGCAGGGATGGAAGCCTCCATTGTTTCAACCGGTCACAGATATGCCATTTCCCTTGCTTCCAGGCATCTTTCGAAAGCCTCGTATATTAATGAGCTCTGGCATGGTATTGCCCAGTATCAATTTATTAAAAAAATTACTGAGCAATTCACTGCAACCGGAGATAAAAATAATGGTCTCGAAATTCTTTCAAAAAACTTGATTAGAATTGCTCAATCTATTTTAAAAAGAGGGAATTTCAAACCGGCTGTCATTGGTGACTCCGGGGCCATTATACGTGCAGACAAACAATTTACTGCCATTCATGAGACGATTTCGAATGATTCTGAATATTCTTTTTTTACACCGGACATATCCTTTGAACAAGACCTGCCCTATGATGGCTGGTATACCAATACATCGGTCTCTTTCGTGGGGCAATCCTTTAAAACCGTTCGAATCACCCATGATGACTCCCCGGGACTGGCAGTGATCAGCAAAATACTCAGGTCGTTGTATCTTCACCGTGAAATCAGGGAGAAGGGCGGGGCATACGGTGGATTTGCCATCTATAACACTGAAGAAGGGATCTTTTCATTCGGCTCATACAGGGATCCCCACATTGCAAGAACCCTGGATGTCTATAAAAAGGCCTGCGACTTCATTACCAATGGGAACTATACCCAGACCGATGTCAAAGAAGCCATATTACAGGTCTGCTCAGAAATCGACAAGCCTGAAACTCCCGGGCCTTCCGCTATGAAAGCCTTTTACAGGGATATCACAAAACTTGATGATAACATTCGCCAGCAGTTCAAAGATTCATTATTGCGACTTGATAAAAAAAGAATTCAAACCATTGCCAAAAAGTATTTCAC
>JAFCZY010000393.1 GCA_019314105.1 Deltaproteobacteria bacterium | reverse complement strand
TTTATATTGGTAAAGATGACGACGGAAAAGTAACAGGCCTGGATGATTCAAAATCGTTGATGGAAACACTGCCAAACAAAATCAGAGATCTGCTGGGGATTGTCTGTGAAATAAATTTGGAAATTTTAAATCACAGGCATTACATTGAAATCGTAGTCCAGCCCTACTCTGTGCCTGTTTCGTTAAGAGGAAGATATTATTTTCGGAGTGGAAGTTCTAAAATGGAACTTAATGGCAATGCCTTAAACGAGTTTCTTCTAAAAAAGGCCGGTAAAACCTGGGATGCTGTAGTGGAGGAAGGGGCATCCCTTTCTGATATTGATGAGACAAGTCTGAGACGATTCCTTTCTGTTGCTGAAGAAAGCGGCCGCCTGCCGGATGTTGCAGGGCTTTCAAC
Source organism: Deltaproteobacteria bacterium (assembly GCA_019314105.1). Classification (GTDB taxonomy): domain Bacteria; phylum Desulfobacterota; class Desulfobacteria; order Desulfobacterales; family Desulfobacteraceae; genus Desulfobacula. The sequence continues at coordinate 1,941 of JAFCZY010000393.1, read as the reverse complement.
CAGAGAAATTCTGGAGAAACTTCGACTGCTGGATAAAGGAAAATTGAAACGCGGGGCAATTATCCTGTTTGGCAAAGACCCCAACCAATTTTATCCGAATATAGTGGTGAAAATCGGCAGGTTTGGTTCCGATGATGCTGATTTGAGATATCAGGAAATAGAAGAGGGCAACCTCATAGAACTGCTCCAAAATGTCCCTGAACAACTGAATCATAAATTTTTAACAAAGCAGATTGATTTTAAAGGTCTGCTGCGCATTGAAAAAGGAGAATATCCGGTAGCAGCCCTGCGGGAGATGCTTTTAAATGCTTTGGTTCATCGATCATATATGGGGGCCATGATTCAAATGCGGGTATATGACAATAAGTTATCCATATGGAATGAAGGCTTGCTGCCGGAAGGCATAGATGCTGCCGCTCTTAAAGGGCATCATGTTTCTCGTCCCCGAAATCCGCTTATTGCTGATGTATGCTTTAAAGCTGGTTATATTGATGCATGGGGACGTGGAACGCTTAAAATTATTAACTCCTGCAAGGATGCCGGTCTGCCGGAGCCTGATATGATTGAATTTAACGGTGGATTACTGGTGACTGTTTTTAAGAATAAGTATTCAACCGAACAGCTTAAAAAATCAGGGCTGAATGAACGGCAGATAATGGCGGTTCAATATGTTGTTGAAAATGGAAAAATTACAAACAAGGAGTACCAGAAGATTAATAATGTTTCCAAAGCGACTGCGACGCGTGATTTGTCTGAATTGTATGAAACTCATAAAATTTTTATAAAGACAGGTTCCACCGGTGCAGGAACCGAATATAGTTTTTGAATGGGTTCATAATGGGCTCAATGGGCTCAGGATTGCATCACACTTTCTCACAGTCAATTCAAAGTTGCCGTTAATAATTTGCTGAAACTATAGGTGGATAGCTTATACCACACAGGGTTGAAATGGAATATTTTGGAAATAAAGACATTATCAAACTATATAAGACAGCATTTTTTTGCTCACGGAAATGTCCGGCTGATATTGTTCTTAAAAGTCTTGATTGGGCTAAAAGCAAAAAAGATAATGAAGAATGCGTGATATCAGGTTTCCACAGCAGGATAGAAAAAGATGTCTTTGATATTTTGTTAAAAGGAACCCAGCCCCTTATAATGGTATTGGCAAGGGGAATGAAAAAAAGATGGCCTGAAGAAATCAAAAAAGCCGTAAAACAAGAAAAGCTGTTAATAATTAGTCCGTTTGATAAAAAGATAACATATATCACCCAGGAAACAGCAAATAAAAGAAACGAAATAATGGCTGATATTGCAGATGAAGTATTCCTGGCGTATGCCACTCCAAACGGTAATTTAGATGAATTATTGAAAGGAACAAAAAATAAAACGATAGAGGCGTTTGAATAAAAATCGGTTGAAATTGAGGATTATGTCTATAATTTTTCTCCCACAATCCTGGATTTACTCTGATAAAACCCAATAAGGATGGAGATCAGGGCGGCAAAGGTGCAGGTCCCGGATATCAGGCAAATGGCGGACAGCCCGAAATTTGACCAGATGATACCGCCGAGGAATGCGCCTGCGACCCGTCCGATTCCGGCAACGGCAAAAAATGCAGACATGGTGGAGGCTCTTAATTCCGGCACCAGTTCGGTCGATAGACTCATGGAAGTGACAATGGTAAATTCAAAGGTGAAGAAAACCAGAAACAGTCCTGCAAGGACATAACTGACACCAATATCCAGGAGCGGTAAAAGAAAATAAGCTCCGGTACACAGGGATACGCCAATGATGATGGATTTTTTCAACCCGATCCTGTCAGAGAAAAGGACGGTGCAGCCTTCCCCTAAAATTTCAGAAAGCCCAATGAAAATGGTTCCAAACCCAATGGCTGCCAGAGAAAGGTTGTAGGATTGTTCCAGCCATGCTCCGTAAATGACA